>ASHK01000431.1 GCA_000695745.1 Vibrio madracius
CCTTCTGACGCGTGTGGCTCTGTTCTAGTGGTTTGAACATTGCAAGGTTTACTCGGTTATTTAGGCGAGTATTGCGTTTACGGTAAGGTAGTCACTTGCGGTGGGAGATCTCCTTTTTCAAGGAGATGACGTATGCCATGGCTTTGCTTTAATTTCTTTAACATAGCACATGAAAAAAATTCATAATGACTCTATTGACTTTAAATGCCATTCATTTCATTCTGTAGACATATAGACGTCTAAACGTCGAAAAATAAAATACAGATATAGACAGACAGGTTTTATCTAAGATTGGATGGGATAACCAATCTTGGTATTTAGGGAGAGAACCATGGGATACACACACGCTGGGCACATTGATGCATTGAATCAGAATATTGCTGAGCTTTCAGACAATATCAACGTCTCATTTGAGTTCTTTCCACCGAGCACACCAACAATGGAAGATACCCTTTGGAAGTCTGTGCACCGCCTAAAAACGTTAAATCCTAAATTTGTTTCTGTGACTTATGGTGCAAATTCAGGTGAGCGTGACCGTACCCATTCTATTATTAAAGAGATCAAGTCCGAAACGGGACTGGTTGCAGCACCGCATCTGACTTGCATTGATGCATCTCGCGATGAACTTATTGATATAGCTGAAGACTACTGGCGTAACGGCATTAAGAATATTGTCGCATTGCGTGGCGACATCCCTACGGGTGGTGGTCAGCCGGACATGTATGCATCGGATTTGGTCGAGTTATTAAAATCGCGTCACGATTTTGATATTTCAGTGGCGGCTTTCCCTGAAGTGCATCCAGAAGCAAAAAGTGCCCAAGCTGATTTATTGAATTTGAAGCGTAAGGTGGATGCGGGAGCAAATCGCGCCATTACCCAGTTTTTCTTTGATGTAGAAAGTTACTTACGTTTTCGTGATCGTTGTGTAGCGGCTGGTATCGATGTGGAAATTGTCCCAGGTATTCTGCCGGTTTCCAACTTTAAACAGGCGTCACGATTTGCTGGCATGAATAAGGTAAAAGTACCTGGTTGGATGCAAAAGCAGTTTGAGGGATTGGATGACGACCCGGTGACGCGCCAATTAGTCGGAGCGAGTCAGGCGATTGATATGGTTCGTGTATTGAGCCGTGAAGGGGTGAAGGACTTCCATTTCTACACACTAAACCGTGCTGAAATGACTTACGCACTGTGCCATACGCTAGGCGTACGCCCTCAAGTCTAGTGATCTCTTAGACTTCCTCAATTACAACAAAAAAGCGTCAGGTGTATTTTCGATACCCCTGACGCTTTTTTGAACTCAAGAACCAAACTAGGTCGAGAGCGACCCTAGTTTGTCTCATGTGTTTTACGCTAACGCTTCCAATTCAGACAGCGCTTCTTCTGCCCATTCCAACCATGCTTGACGAGCAAGTAGATTGCGGCGCAGTGTTAGACGCTCAAGACGAGCGTTTTTGTCTAATGTGCTTGGCGTTGCGTAATAGGCCGTTTCAATTTCACGGTAGTGCGCAACAAGCTTTTTCGACTCTTCAATCAACTCTTCAAGTTGGATACGGAATGCAGCAGATGGCTGTACAGCACAAGCGGCTAGTTTGGCTGAGAATTCATCACGCACAGTCGGGTGTACAGTAGGTTGTTCAAACCATTCGCCTAATGCGCTACGGCCTGAGTCGGTAATCGAATAAACTTTACGATCTGGTTTACCTTCTTGCGGTTCAAGTTTGCAAGTAACCAGTTCTTTGTCTGCCATTTTGTTGAGTTCACGGTAAACTTGCTGATGACTCGCTTTCCAGAAGTAACCGATGCTCGCAGAAAATTCCTTAGTGATGTCGTAGCCGGTCGCATCGCGAGTGCTAAGAACAGTAAGGATTACGTGTGGTAGTGACATGTCTTAAGTCCAAATGGTCAATAACGTAATATAATTATGTTGCCCCAGATCGCAGATATACGACTGCGAAAGCGCCTTGGAATACCAATATGATTCCGTGAAACTCGCGCAAAAGAGCAATGCCAATCTTTTTTGGCACCTGTAACCTTGTTTAAGCCTTTGTCACCTAGAAAGCCACGTGATCACGTGACCTGCACCGTCGATATAATAGTATTTTTGTCTTATCGAGCGGTGGTAGATAAGTATATCGAATTCTATAAGCAAGAAGTGGAATAGAACGTGATACCACTTCAAAAAACTAACAAAACTCTCAATAAGTATGCCATTAAAAATAAAAGGCCGCAATGTGCGACCTTTTGTCTTTTATGTAAAATTATATATCGTTTAACCAGTGTTTCGCATGCCAGCAGCAATGCCAGCGATGGTCACCATCAGTGCTTCTTCTAATTCAGCCTCAGTTTCTTCGCTTTGGCGAGTGCGGTATAGCAGCTCTGCTTGAAGCATATTGAGTGGTTCGACATAAGTATTGCGTAAGCGAATTGATTCTTGGCCCCAAGGGTCGCTCTGCATAAGATGATTATGGTTTTCTACGTTCAGTACCGCTTTGATGTCTTGCTGAAGTTGAGCGCGTAGCTTATCACCCAATGGTAACAGTTCAGGTGCCGCTAAACGTTGATCGTAGTAACGTGAAATTTCCATATTACACTTGGTGTACACCATCTCTAACATGCCTAGGCGAGTAGAGAAGAACGGCCACTCACGACACATTTCTTCCAGAAGCGCTTGGTGACCTTTATCAATTGAGTATTGAATCGCTTCACCTGCACCTAACCAAGCTGGAAGAACTAAGCGGTTTTGGCTCCAGGAGAAAATCCAAGGAATCGCACGTAAGCTCTCTACACCACCATTTGGGTTACGTTTCGCAGGGCGAGAGCCTAATGGCAGTTTACCTAACTCAAGCTCTGGTGTTGCTTGGCGGAAATACGGCACAAAGTCTGGTTCACCGCGAACGACCTTGCGATAAGCATCACATGACACTTCAGAAAGCACTTCCATCAAGTCGCGCCATGCTTTTTTAGGCTCTGGAGGTGGCAGAAGGTTCGCTTCTAAAATGGCACTGGCATATAGGTTAAAGCTGTTGACGGCAATTTCTGGCAGGCCAAGTTTAAAGCGGATCATTTCGCCTTGTTCAGTAACGCGTAGACCACCTTTTAAGCTCTTTGGTGGCTGAGATAGCAGTGCGGCGTGTGCAGGTGCACCACCACGACTATCGTACCACCACGGCCATGGAACAGCGTGATATCGATACCGGCTGCTTCCCCCACTTCTACCAAGGACTCCATAGCACTGTATTGGGCCCAGCCAGCAGACATAACACCGGCGTCTTTGGCAGAATCTGAGTAACCAATCATCACCATCTGATGGTTTTGAATGTAGCCACGATACCAATCGATATCGAACAACTGCTTCATTACGGCTTCAGAGTTGTTCAAATCGTCTAGCGTTTCAAACAGCGGGCACACGTCCATGCGGAACTTACAGCCACACTCTTGAAGAATCAGGTGCACGGCCAGAACATCTGAGGCAGTGCGCGCCATCGAAATCACATAAGCACCGAAAGCTTCGCGTGATTGAGAGGCGATAACACGACAAGTATCAAGGACTTCTTGAACCTCAGCTGATGGCTCCCAATCGCGAGGAAGGAGTGGGCGTTTGGAGCTGAGTTCATTGATAAGGAAAGAAATCTTATCTTGCTCACTCCATTGGTCATAATCACCCAGTCCCAGATAACGTGTAAGCTCAGAGATGACGTCGGAGTGACGAGTACTTTCTTGGCGAATATCGAGGCGTACGAGGTGAATACCGAACGCTTTAACGCGGCGCAGTGTATCTAACAGTGACCCGTCAGCAATGATTGCCATACCGCTTTCACGCAGAGACTTATAACAAGCCATCAACGGCTGCCAAAGCTGTTCAACGTCTTCAAGAATAGGCTTGTTAGGTACGTCTTGACGATTGATTTGCGCTTCAATCACTTCAAGAGTATTCATTAACAAAGTGCGAACGGGC
>ASHK01000432.1 GCA_000695745.1 Vibrio madracius
AACCAATTGGCAGCCGACTGAAACTCACCATTGTCGACGGTTATCTGACTGTAACGTGTCAGTTCATAGACCCCGCCATTGAAGTTCGCTGACATCGGCTCTGGAATGAGCTTATGTCTCGCAGTTTTGACGTTGGGAACTACGGTTGGTTGATCGATCGCGTCTTTCAACACAATCGGTGACACAGACACGGTGTACTGCGTACCGGAATTGGTAGTCAAGTAGGCTTCTTTTATGCCATCAGAGAGGAGTTTGAATGGCGAGGTCGAAATAGCAAACTCTACATAGCAATGATTGTTGGCATAAAGTGGCGTGTTGCTTATCGATAACGTGCATAGACTGCTACTTGCGTCAATGTTCCATGAGACAAACTGGCTTTCTCTATATGCCTGTCGAAAGCAAAGTTGAGTTGCCAGTTTGCCACGCTTTTTTCAGAAAGATTATGCAGCGTAAGCCCAAAACGGCTGCCTTTGGGTAAGATTTCAATTACTGCTAAGTCGACGCGAAAGTCCATAGATATACCTCAATCGTAAAGATTGTGACTAGGCTGTCCTGCCATCATCAACGCACCGTCCATTGCATCTCCTTTTGGAGACACGATCCAACGTTGTGCTGCCGGTGATAACCAGTCAAAAATACGTTCGGCAATACTGCCCATTAAACAAATGTTTTCTGCTCCGCGTTGATGCAAGGCGGTAAGAAACATCTCAATATCACTGGCGGTTTGCATCAGTAGTTTTTTTGCAAGAGGATCATTGAGATAGGCGTACTCAAAAATTTGCGGTGAAAACTGACCGTAATCTCTAGGCAAGGCGGTCTTTGACCATTCAACTATATGGTCAATGTCATTGTTAAAATGCGTCATTACGATGTCGGCCAAAGGAGAAGAATCCAAAATACCGTCTTGAATAAGCAACACATCTTGAATCAACCTTAGCCCCATGGTAGCGCCGCCTCCTTGGTCAGAAATCGGAAACTCGCGCCCACCAACGACGTGCTGCGTTGTACCTGAGATAAACAGCCCAACAGAGCCTGTTCCCGCTATCATGATGGCGCCATCTTTGCCTTCATGAGCGCCCAAACATGCACCGTAGCCATCGGTATTTAGAGTGATACTGGCAAATGGATGTGAGGCTGATAGGAAAGCGAGGTAACTGGCTTTATGCTCTGCGCCTGCTAGTGCTAGACCCACATCGATTTGGTTGAAGTAGGAGTCATCCAAACCACCTTGTGTCAGCGCAATGGAGATCGCTTCGATGATTGAGGTTAAAGCAACCTCAGCCCCCAACATGATATTGGCGCTACCACTTTTGCCTTCACCGATAATCGTGCCATCTTTATCTAGAACTCTGGCGCGACACGAAGTGCCGCCCCCGTCGATCCCCGCGATGAATCTAGCCATGATGTTCACCTTTGCTATCGCTATGCTTTAGTGCCACGGCCAACAGATACCATGCAGCATGAGGAATCCACTGCTCACCCCAACGCCAGTTTTGCAGCATGTCGTCTTTTTGATTTCTGGGGTTAAAAGCAATATCGCGTTCATCGTCAAAGCCGCCAGTAATGCCATTACAGATACCGCCGTGAGCATTGAAGAATCCAAGCTGTGTAGATAATCGGGGTTATTAAAACCGTAACCGTCTAACATACACATGTCATAAGGATTCGATCCCAATATCCAGTCGAGACAGTGAGTAGCGTAGCCCTCTAACTGATGCTTAACTGAGGTGTCAGAGACAATGCTCGTGGCAATCAAAGCCATAGATGCGAGAGACGCAATACGGGCATTTTCACCTTGCCACCAATAGCCAGACTCGTTGTTATGTGGAATGAAAAAAGCAGAGCGTTTTGGCTCATCAACGCCTTTTACATACTGTCTTGGATAACTAAAGGGATTAAATACTTCAGTGGTGACGGTCAGTTCAAATTGACAGGCTTGTGTGACTAACTGCATGAAGCGTTGCTGACGTTCTAGGTTAGTCTCAATAGCAAGATATTCTGCTAATGCAATGACAGGTAATCCCGCTTCAGCTGCGTGGTAAAACGGGCGAGAACCGTCACAATCACTAGACCAGAAGAAATCGTAGTTGTCGTCGGCCTTAGCCCGCAAGGCTAATGAGTCCGCCCAGATTCGCGCTTGATCTAAATAAAGATCTTCACCGCTCGCTCTATAAAGCTCGACCGTCGCGAGCAGAGCACAGTATTCATCAATGATATTAGCAATGCCGTCGTTGAGATATTGCGTATTATGTTGTTGTAAGTGCCAATAGCCTTTTTGGGCTAGCTCTATAAAATGCGCTGCTTGGGAACAGGTGGCCGACTCAGATTGACTCGCTTTGGCAAGAGCGGCAATCGCGATGCCAGCACCTTGTCGAAAACCTGCTTGATAGTCTTGTTTCTTGTGACCTAATTGCGTCTCGTAGGCACAGATATCGCGCTGTTCGACATCTTTGCTCCACTTATCAAACACGGTCATGTAAAAGTAACCGTCGCTATGTTGCATGCGAGCAAGAAACTCTGCGCCGTAAAGTGCTTCCTCTTGTAAACGTGCACGCACAAAATTTGGGGCGTCTTGTTGTGCGAACAGAAGATCGTCCGCTTTCAGCATATTCCAAACCACCATTGGCGTTTGCTGTGGATTGAGGTAATTGGCGTAGGAAAGGTGGCTTAGATATTTACTGACATCTCCAGAAGCATCATACCAACACCGTGCACATCGACAGTGTCATCGCTGCCGATAATACGCGCTTGCCTATCGTGTTCATCGAATTGTCCACCGCAGCGTTGAGATTTGAAATAATGAATGACATCAGAAAAACTGCGCGTGAATAGGTTATGTTCTTTAATCACAAAATCATGAGAGCGAACAGACTGGTAGCGAAGGTAGTAACGTCCCGCCTGCTGATACTGACTAAAGTCGATAGTAAAAAACACTCCACAATGCCAGTTGTCGACAGAGTGTCCGCCTTCGAGAGTGAGCTCTAGCACGGTATTTTCAGAGTACGCATCAACTAAATATGCCGTCGTCACTGGGTGATGTGGATCAGTACACATCAACACTGCGCGTTTCGCATTGTTTACCTGATAGCCAATATGATTAGTGAGCAATTGCATCGTTTTTTCATTCACCTGTCGAGAAGAAGCGCTCCCATTACAGGAGCGTGTAATTAGTTTTCGTAGAGATAACAACGTACAAAATGGTTGTCAGCGAGTTTGGTCACTGGTGGCAAGGCTTCCGTACATTTACTGGTGGCGTGTTTGCATCGACCCGCAAATGGGCAGCCAACGGAGGCTGGTGTCCAGAGTGGAATCTCGCCTTTATTACCTTCCAACTTCTCATGAATAGATTTCTTCGGATCCGGTACCGCAGAAACCAGAAGTTGGGTGTAAGGATGCTGAGGGTTGGCGATGACCTCATCGGTATCGCCCCATTCCACCATATGGCCGACGTACATCACCGAGATATCTTCTGCGATATAGCGAGCCGTTGCGATATCGTGAGTGATGTAAAGCAATGACATTTGTTTTTCAAACTTCATCTC
>ASHK01000433.1 GCA_000695745.1 Vibrio madracius
CGCGAGGCCATGTCTTTTCTTGAGCGCCTGTTCGGTATTGACTACAATAAGCCACTTTTTAAATACACTAGGTCATAATAATGAGCGATAACAACGCAAAGCCAGCTTTACCGGATCACCTATCAGGTAACCCACGTAGCCCACACCACGTAGCTGAGTGTTTTGAGCACCAGATCGGTATTCGCTTAAATGGTAAAGAGCGAACTGATGTTGAAGAATATTGCATCAGCGAAGGTTGGGTAAAAATCCCTTCACCTAAAGCACTGGATCGCCGTGGTCAACCTATGCTGATCAAACTAAAAGGTACAGTGGAAGCGTACTACGTATAATTCGCTAAGCACTTACTATCCATTCAACACATGGAGACTGTCTCAAGAGTCTTTGTGTGTTGATGTTTCACTCTCTCAGCTCTTTAGCTGTTCTTTATTCCCCTCCTAATTGACCCTTTGACAGTTCGTGTTGAATGTTCCTTTTAAAGTCTGATAACTTATTTTATCTACATCTGGTTTGACCCAAGTGTTCTAATAAAATGTCAAGAAACAAGCATTCATCGATCATTGGGCGACTATTCTGAAAAGAAGCACGTTGTTGAAGCGACCGATGTAGTGCACACCATGGCATTGATTAACAAGGATCTGTTACCCAGAATGAATACTGTCATTTCAAAAGCGATATCACTGCGAAAAGCAGGCCAACACCACCATTCACGTCAACTGCTCGAAACGTTACTTGACGATCCAGAGTATGCCGCCTGCGCGCACTTGCAGATTGCTTGGTCATACGACAACGAAAGCAAAGAACAGTTGGCTATCCCTCATTATAAGTCAGCGCTGCTCGGTAAACTCTCCGACTCTGAGCGTTTCGACACACTATTTGGTTTAGCGTGTACTTACCGAAGTTTAGGGGAGTATGTTGATGCGCTTCATTACTTTGAGCAGACCATGAATGAGTACCCAACAGCAGAAGAAGTTCAGCCTTTCTATGCCATGTGTTTATATAACTTGGGTCGTCACAAAGAAGCGGTACAACTGTTGCTGACATTGCTCTTGTCTACTACCAACAGTGAATCAATAAAAGAGTATCAAAAAGCGATTTCTCTTTACTCTGACGATCTTGATAGGACTTGGTAAGTTGCAAGCTAATAATTGAGCGATTAGCTGATTAAGTTAGGATAAATTAAAAATTTGATATCCATTCCAAAATATAAGGCATTCATTTATTATTTCATTAATAAATAGAAGAGTTTTAATTTGTGTTGGTATTTATTGAATAATATAAACCCCTATATAATTCGTAAATAACTTAGCAATGATTCGATATTTATATAAAATCTCGCTTGGTTTATATCCATTTCAAAAATCAAATGATGTCCGTTGTCAAGTAATGTAATGCAACGAAAGTAATCTTTACCCATGACCACAAAATTTATCATGACATTTGTTGAGTGAATAACGTTGGTGAGTACTATTCATCCCGCATCCCTCTGCATAGAGATTTGTTCTGCAAATCTAACTTATAAATAGTGATAAATATCACAACATATGGATTGAAAGATGAAAAAGACTATCTTGGCTATTCTTGTAGGTTCGGTTATCACCCTTTCTGGTTGCAACACTTCAGACTCGACAGACACATTACCCTCAACAGACGTTAGCAATTTTGTTGACGTATTAGATAGAGTGGGTAATCCGGATCGAATGAAAGACCGTGATGCACAAAGTAACTTAAGCTATAACGCATTTACAGATTTAGGTGCGTGGCATGGTCACTTATTACCAAGCGATGATTCAGCAATAGGATCTGCTGGTGGTATTATGATTGTCGATCAAGAGTACTCAAGTTATATCGCCAATGAGAATTTTGATAAGCTGGCGGTAATAGATGCTGATAATGGCCAAGAAATTAATTTCTCCTCTGCTGACGTTAATGCTTTTTCCACACCTGATGCCTTACATCAAGTGATCGAAAATGACGAATTTAAAATCGTGTTGACGACTCGTTTTGGTACTAACCGTACATCCCTTATTGAAACTCAAATCACGAATAAGTCAGGCCAAGTTCGAAATCTTAATTTGGTATGGACCGGAGAATTCTTAAAAGACTTTGAAACAATAGGCGATAACGTTGCCGCTACTTCGGTTTACAAAGCGCTTAATCCGGTAGACGGGGGTATCGCGCTAACGTTTAACAAAACGGCTTCTTGGAAAGGTTTAAAGACCGAGGATGGCGCTCAATTTAGTATCACGCGTTCTATCGACAATGCCACGACAGCGGTTAACGATTATAGCTACCGTTCCGAGGGCGAGATTACTATTGCCGCAAATGGCAATGCGACGTTCTACAACGCTTATTCTTATGTACATAATCCAACGGAAGCCCTTCAAGAGGCGAGTAACGTTAATACGTTATTGCAACAGAGGTCATCGGTGATGAGCGCGTCTAAAGATCGTTGGAATGAGTATTTAGCACACGGTCTGACGAACCAATCTGCGACAAAAGCCGAGAATAACGTAGCGGTAAAAGCGATGATGACCCTAAACGGCAACTGGCGCTCACCTGCGGGTGTAGTTCAGCATGGAACGGTGACACCATCGGTTACCGCACCGTGGTTCTCTGGTAACAATACATGGCCTTGGGATACATGGAAGCACGCTTATGCGATGGCACACTTTAACCCAGATGTGGCGATGGATAACATTCGTACCGTATTTCAATTTCAGGTAAAGAATGATGATCCGATACGACCTCAAGATGCTGGTTATCTATTGGATGTTATTAACTACTCTTTGCCACAAGACCGAATTGATTCCGGTTATTACGACGGTAAATACGACATTCCGTCGGCGGCGCAAAATGCACCGTCAATGAACTGGAACGAGCGTAATACTAAACCTTCGCTTGCAGCTTGGGCGGTGATGGAAATCTACCATTCGTTAAATAATGAGTTTGACCGTGCGAATGACGCACAAGCGTGGATCGATGAAATGTATCCAAAGTTGGTAGCGTACCATGATTGGTGGCTATCAAATCGTGACCATAATACCAACGGTGTTCCGGAATATGGAGCGGCGGTGGATCCTTCTCACAACACCAACGATGGTCATATGTACATCAAAGTCTGGACCGAGTTAGGCGATGACCTGAAAGCCTTGGTTGGTGCCGAAAATGTGAAACAGATAGATGAGAATGGCGCGTCCAAGCAGTATCAAGTGATCGGTGTAGATTCATACAACAAGGTATTAGACAACTATGAAGAACTCGCGATCACGGGTTATAGCAACGGCTCGCAAACGGCGACCTCATGGGAGTCTGGCATGGATGATGCCGCTCGCTTTGGCTTTATTTACGATTTAGCAAAAACCAATTCACGCGATTACATCACTACGGTTCCAGAAGCGACGGAATATGACCAATTAGGTCGCTACGCACAACAGCATTATGGTTTTAATAATGACATCACGGGTTCAGCAGGAAACTGGGTTTATACAGATACCTCTGATCAAAATATGATGAAGTTACGTGACGCCCGTAAAGATTGGCAGGTACGTTTTGGTGAAAACCATGACAGCGGCACGCAGTTAGTTGGCTTCTCTATGCTTCAAGAGTCGGTAGACCAAGCGTCTTACATGTATAGTGACAATAAATATTTGTCTGAGATGGCTGGTTTAGTATCTGACGGTGTAGAAGGAAAAGAGCGTGGTCAAGAGTTTGTTGAACATGCTGAGTTTATCAAAGACTACATCAATACTTGTATGTTTGATGATGCCACTTCGTTCTACTACGACATTCGATTGGTGGACAAAGACGGTAAGAGCTTCCTAGACTCGTCTGGCAACCTGTTGCGGGAGTGGATCTAAAGCAAGTGAGTACACCGTACCAAGGCAAAACAGTTTACTGTGCTGGTGTTGTGCTAAAAGAACGTGGACAAGCTCCTGACGGTTGGTCACCACTGTTTAACGGTGCAGCGACGCAAGCTCATGCAGATCAAGTAATGGATGTGATGCTTGATGTAAATAAATTTGATAGTTCTACAGAGTATCAAGGACAAGGCGTGTCATTAGGCACCGCGAGTCGTGATAACCCGGCTTATGGCGCAGATATTTATTGGCGTGGACGAGTATGGTTGGATCAGTTCTACTTCGGACTTCAAGCTCTTGAGAAATATGGTCGCCACAACGATGCGGTTCGTATCGCTGACGATTTGTTCCAAAACGGCGAAGGCTTTGGCAGCGATGGTGCGATTCGAGAAAACTACAACCCAGAAACGGGGGCAGTTCAAGGTGCAAGCAACTTCAGTTGGTCAGCCGCGCATACTTACATGATGTACCGTAACTTCTACGGTAAGTAGGTGAGTTAGCTCGGTAAGTTCTAGTAAAAGAAAACGCCTGATGAGACCATCAGGCGTTGTTTGTTGAAATGTAGTGATATCAAAAACCTTCGTCATTTCCTTGAAAAAGGAAATCTCCGCTAGCGCATCGCAAACTCAATTTACTTAACGTGCTCACCACGTTTGGTTTTCTACGCGTTGTAGAAGGTCCTCATTTTCATGAGGATGACGGACGTAAAGCAGTAAGGCGTCGTTATGTGGGTGATGGGTTATTAATACCCACTACCGACCACTTAAACACAACATCGCTTCGAGCACACCACCAGCGACTGCGCGAGCCTTGTCAGAAATCGTACAATGATCAACGCTTTCACCACGTGGATCCACATCGCCGACCTTAAACCCTTTGTGAACGCTAAGGCCATTATTGAGTAAGCCTCTCACTTTGCCAGTTAACGGCGCATAAACGACCATATCGTCCACGTTAGCAATTGGCTGTCCTTCTTCAACTAAATCACCAAGTTTCACTTGAGCAGTAAAAATGCCGACACCTGGAGAGCGAATTACACGTTGCTCTGTGTAACCCATGATGCTACCAGGGATACCAGAGTTTGGCTGACATGGCCCTTGGTATATCACTCTACCAAGTTGGTGACCACGATTGGTTTCTATAGCGGCGTGGCAGTCTTCACCAGCGGTAAAACCTGGCCCTAATGCTATCGTGACCGGAGCCATTGCTTTG
>ASHK01000434.1 GCA_000695745.1 Vibrio madracius
CATGGTCAAACTTAAGCGCTCTACAAACCCAGTAACCGATACCAAGGCCCATGGCATTGTGCAAGATGACAGCAAGCGCTACCCCCAAACCAACAACGGCAATCTTATCATGGTTAAGAGCGACGATAATGGCGATGGCCATGACAATCGAGAGCATAGAGACAAGCGGCAGCACGTGAGCTATTGTCATCACTGGACGACGAAAAAAGTGGTTTAGGGTAATCCCAATGGTGACCGGAATAATAACGATTTCCACCAGGTTGAGTACCATTGGTCCAACCGGAACGTTGACGTTCACGCCTAGAAGGGCATCCACTAAAAACGGTGTCATCACCACGCCTATTAAAGTGGAGAAGGCAGTCATGGTGATGGATAAGGCGACATTGCCTTTAGCCAAATAACAGATCACATTTGAGGCAGTGCCTCCGGCGACACTGCCTACCAGGACCATACCAATGGTGAGATCCATATCCATGTCAAAGAGGTGAGCGACAAACAACGCACTCAGCGGCATGACGGAGAACTGAAGAATGAGACCGACCGACACCGCTTTTAAACTGGATGTGATACGTTTGAAATCATCGAGCGTCAGCGTTAAGCCCATGGACAACATAATGAGCATCAGTAAAGGGACGATTTGAGGCTTAAGTGGTGTAAATATCGCAGGTTGCAGATAAGCGACAATGGAACCCAATACCACCCAGAGTGGAAACGCATTAATTATAATTCTAAGCATAAGTTGTTTAACCTGTTCAATTGTCGTCTCTCAATAGTACATGATTGTGTGCCAAACAATCACCCATTAACATAGTGAAAACTGATTGTTAACAAATGAATGATGAGTTTGGCACATTTATTGGTCGGAATGAACGATGTTCATCGAATTAAGCACTATTTTGATTGATAAAGTAGGTTAAAGACTCAAATCGAATATATTACGGGACGATATTCTAGCTGGGAAAGTGGCAAAGCTAATTAGAGCAAATGGAAGACAAGGATTATAAGCCTCAACAATGTTCGAACTATAATGCCATACTCCAAGTCTTTGTTGTTCAATCTTCAATCTATATTACCTTATGGAGTCACTCGCTGAGTTTGTTCGAGGGCAAAGGTTTGGTTGCAAGCTCATGCCCTGATTGATTAAAAGACCGTCGTAAAACTCTCAACGGGCAACTGATTGGACACGACGAGTACTTTGCCATCAGTAAAGTAATCATGGTTTTCGTTTTTTGCCGTCGCTTTGGCAAGCTTGATGTTCTCTGCATTCCACTGTGTGTTTAGTCTAAACACGTCTTGCCTTAGCTTATCTCGTTCAGAATCAACATCGGGCGCTACGCTGTGCAAAATGGTGATAATACCGCCATATGGAGTGAGGGTTAGCCCGTTATCATAGCTGAGAGCACCGACCCACACGGTTGCTAAAGTTTGCTGATCTATTCCTGCATTCCACCATCGAATATGCGAGCGTTTTGTGAGTGTTCCTGGTAGTTGAAACGCAAGATCTTGTGGTTGCCCGTTCCACATCAAATCGGAGACCGGAGGTGTGTTGGTTTTAAGCAAATTGACGTAGTCGAAAAACTCCAGTTCACTGCGCGAGAAAGTCTTATTTTCAATCCATCCCAACTGCTGCATTAGACTTCTAGGGTTCTCACCTAAGTAGATCACGTTTACCGCTTGAGCAGAGTAAATCGATGATTGACCGGCGAAAACCTTATAGTTGAGTTGGTTGACATCAATGATGTTGTTATTCGTGTTGGACGTCGTGATAACGGTATCGTCACTAAACCAAAAAAAGTGTGAGTAGTTTAGCGCTAACATTCCAATGAATAGAAAGCTGCTTGCTTTCAACCATGCATAGCGCCATTGTTTTTTTAGTGCAAAATAGAGTAAAACCAACGACAGTAAGCCTAGTCCTAACGTGTATTTATGTTCAGAAACGAAGGTCGCTATCTCACCGAGTACTGGCACATTGTCCACTCCAGCGGCTAACAGGTAGCCCCAGATAACGAATTGGCCTACACCCGACAATAGCCCTATCAAGCATAGAAAGAAAACTTACGCCAACGAATATGGTTAGCTCCGGCCATAAACGGCACCACCCACGCAATAGGGCCTAGCAGCCTTGCGAAGGCAATGACCCAAAAGGCCCTGCGGTTCATAAGAAGGCGACATCGAGCTAGCGGTCTGCGTATTTTAGGTTGCCAGCGAAGAAGCTTCTTTTGTGCGCTAAAGCCGTAATGGCGGCCAATAAAAAAGCTTAATTGGTCGCCGAGTAATCCGCCGAAGAGAACCGCGAGCACTGCGAGATATCCACCACCATAGAGTTGATATCCGGCAGCAATCATAAACGGTTCCCCCGGAACCACGAGGTTAGGGCCAATGACCGCGTCAAAGAAAGAGCCGAGAAACAGTCCCAATGTCT
>ASHK01000435.1 GCA_000695745.1 Vibrio madracius
CATTAATCATAATCTCGCCAGAGGAAAGCACGCTGTTTTGCTGATTAAGCAATCCCATCACCGCATTCATGTCCAGGTTCAGTGCTGACAACCTTTCTAGAGACAGCTCAACAAACAGCATCTCTTGCTGATCGCCTGCAATGGCCACTTTGCCCACGCCATCGACCAACTCAAGTTCTCTACTTAAATAATCTGCATAGCGCTTAAGCTCGACATAATCATAGCCGTCACCCGTGAGCATGATCATTACGCCAAACACATCACCAAAATCGTCAATGATTTGTACCGAGCTTACCCCATTGGGGAGTTGCGGTTGTAAATCATTGATTTTTCGGCGCATCTCATCCCAAATCTGTGGCAGCTCATCAGGACCATAGTCCATTTTCATACTAACCATGATTTGAGAAAGACCCGAAGATGAAGTCGATTTGATGTTATCGATATAAGGGAGTTTGCGGATTTCTTTCTCCAATGGATAGGTCAGTTCTTCTTCGACTTCTGTGGATGTTGCCCCGGATAGGTAGAAATAATCATTGCATCTTTAATGGTAAATGCAGGGTCTTCCAAACGACCGAGATCCATAAAAGATTGCACGCCGCCGATAGCTAATATGACGAGAAACAACCAGCTGATGACGCGGTTCTTAATTGAATATTCCGTTAAACTCATTGTTATTTATTCCCCTTGAGAGCCACTTCTTCACCATCTCTCAGTTTTCTCAAGTTAGAGCTCACCAACACGTCGCCTTGGGTAACACCAGTATCTACAATCACACCGAAACTGTTGACTTGATCCACATGAACAGGCGTCTTAGTGACGACGCCTTCCGCATGTTTCCATACAAAGAACTCGCCCGGCTTAGTCCCTGCCTCCAGCACGGTCATCGGTAATTGATAACCTTGAAGCGAACTTAATCCCGCAGCCACCATATCTACGTTCACCGCCACACTGGTACCAGGGAGGATTTTCTCAGCAGGTTGAGGCATCTGGAGCCACAATTCATAAGCACGACTTTGCGAGTCAGGTTCGCTAGAGTGCTCCAAATACGTCATGCTGTAGCTTTGATCTACACCAGAAAAATAAGCTCTAGGTTGATAAGCGTTTTTCTGAGCTTGCGGAGTGATCGATGCAAGAATGTAGTCCGACAAACTGATTTTCACGTACACCTTGTCGTCTTGATAGATAGACACGACAGTCTCCCCCGCTCCAACATTCTCAAAACGCTCTTTATCAACGCTCGCGACTACACCCGCAAAAGGCGCCTTCAAGTTGGTATATTGAATTTGATGCTGAATGTTTTGATACTGCGCTTTCGCGAGCTGCTTGTTGGACGTTAATTCATCCAGCTCCGAACTAGAGATCATATCTCTTGAATACAGTTCAGCACCGCGGCGCAGTTGTTTCGTCGCGAGCTCGTATTGCGCTTGTGCGTCACGATACTGTTGCTGAAGTTTTTGGTCATCCAGTTTTGCGACCACTTGACCTTTCTTCACCGATTGACCGGACTTCACGAGTAAGTGTGAGATTTCACCTTGAATTCGGAACGCTAAATTCGTTTGCTCAGCGGTGACCACTTGGCCGCGAAACTCGCGGAACTGCTGTTCAACAGGTTTTTGAACTTCAATTGTCTCCACCTGTAAAGGGGCCCGCTCACGTACTGTGATATCTGAATAGCAGCCTTGTAACGTAAGGGCTGCTAAACCTAATGCTAATATTGACTTTTCACTAGATACCACCCTCACGAGTCCATAATTTGACTTGCTGTCCTTCCGCTAAGTTTGCCGCACCGGCTACTACAATTTGGTCGCCCTGCTGTAAACCCGCCGTCACGTCCCCCTTTTCATCAAGCGAAAGCTTGATTTGATGAACTTGATGGGTCGCTGGGTCAAAGCGCCAAACCTTACCGCTGGTTTCGTTTTGGTTAATCCAAGCGGCACCAGGCAAAGAAAACGCACGTTCCGTGGTTTCACTTTGGATATGCACTTGGCCGGACATGCCTGCGAGTACATTAATATTCTCTGGCTTAGTGATTTTTACTGATGCTGCATAGCTATTGGTATCAAGATCAGGCTGCATCGCAATCTCTCTAAATGACGCTTCAATACGCTGATTGCGGTGGCTATCTAACGTGACGAAAAAGTGCTGATGCTTAAGCTCATCCAGTGTCATGTTCTTCACCTCTGTGACCGGAATAGCAAACGTGACGTCTAAATCTTGGCTACTGATGAGATTCAAAATAGGTTGTTTAGCACCGACCACTTCGTATGGTTTTTGGTGAGTCACAGATACCACGCCATCAAACGGCGCGATGATTTGCGTATAACCTAGATCCGCTTTAGCTTGCTCGAGTGAAGCTTGTGCTGCTTTGAACTGGGTTTCATTACGATCAAAGGCATCAGCACTGATAAGCTTCTTAGCAAATAACTGCTCGGCGCGATTTAATTGGGACTGTGCGAGGTCAAACTCGGCCTGACGTGCATCTAAAGCGACTTGATAATCCGTTGGATCCAATGTCGCTAGAATTTCACCCGCTCTCACCGCCTCTCCCATCTTGACATCTATCGAAGAGATTTGACCTGCAACCTGAAACGAAAGTTGTGCACGATCTGTTGCGTCTACTTGTGCTAAGTAACTGCTCACTGGCGAAAAATTAAGCTCAGGAACTTCAACTACTTTGACAGGTTTGATCACTGGTTCGTTGATTTCCGACTGTGCTTGATTACAACCAGACAGGCTGATAGCAGCCAATAAAGGCAAGACAGTCAAACCACTAGTTCTGAATAGACGATGGGTTCTCATAGTATTTATCCCAATATTATATTTTACACTTGTACAGTTAATTGCTTTACAAGTGTGCAGTATAAGTATAATTTGAAAGAGATCAATAAATATTGCACATGTGTGCAGTATAATATTTATGACTAACTTTATTGCTTTTGGTTATATAAAAAGACGTGACATTAACTCTTGTAAATGTACAGCTCCTGACGACAGCATCGATGCAAATCTTGTCGTCGAATACACTAATGCAGTACCCTGTATAGGATTGTTTGAATTTAGAAGGTATCGAGTGGAAAAGAAAAAAGGTCGTCGCAGTGCAATGGCAGCAGAAGAGACGAAAAACCTGATCATGACGGTCGCCGCTGAAATGTTTTGTGAGTTAGGTTATGAGCGTGTATCCATTCGTAATATTAGTGAACGTGCAGGCGTCTCCCACAGTTTGATCCGTCATCACTTCGGTAGTAAAGAACAGATTTGGTATGGCATTAGTGACCATCTTCATGCTTACATGCAAAAGTACATTCGTTATCTGTTAGATCAGTTGCCAGAAGATACCCCAGCCAACGTTAAAGTTTACCATTTCGCTGTTGGGATGCTTGCCCACTGTATAGTCATTCCTCAGCCTATCCAACTTATCGCTGATGCAATGCGCCAAGAAAACGAGTTTTTCGATTACTTTATCGATAGCACGGGCGAAATAGAAAGTATTGTTTTGAAATTGGTTGATGATTTCAACGCAGCGTCCCCACACACGCCACTCGTTATGCAGGAATTAAAATGGAAGCTAATGATATTTGCTCATGGTTCTGCATGTATGCTTCCTATGCTCAAAGAAACATGGTCCCAAGAAACCACCGATCTCGATGAATGTCTTGTCAAACACTGGTCATTATTTGAAACTCAAGTCGCGAGTGAATTGTCGATAGATGAGCAATATCGTTTGAAACCGAAGAAAATCGATGAGCTTGTTTATCAGGTTGAATGCGACTGGGGTGAATGTCCAAAATAGTCTGATGACCTGCGGGTAAGAGTCTACCTTATCCGCGGTATAAAAAAGTAAAGTAAAAAAATCCTATCATTAATGACATTAGATACGTCGCTATCCAACATGTGTTTGCTATTGATGTATTTAACCCGTATAGCTTAGCTGGTAATACGCCAATGAAACCACATGGCATACAGGCTAGCATTAAACAGAGCGGCAATAAGATCCCATCACCTAAATCCCAAATATCGGCTAACCCAAAAGCCATCAGTACGAAAAGCACACCAAATAAGATTCTTGAAATAGACGTTGAAATAGCGACCAAAACCCACTTGCTCGACCCGCTGAGATGAAAAGTTAATCCAGAAGAAAAAACAAGCAGTAGACTGCCAAGTGGAATCAGCCACTGACTCACATTCGATAATATTAACGGTCGTTGAATATCATTTGCTGATAACACAAGTCCAACACACAACGCACTGACAGAGGCGATAAAAACTGGATTACGCCAAACTTGATGCTCACTGCCTATCAAGTCACGTCCTTTGCTCCGACAATAAGGAAATATCAATCCAAAATAGATCACTTCCTCAAACAATTTGAATAGCGCCAGCAAAGCAACACCATCTTCTCCAAACAAAATGTAAGCAAACAACGCTCCTAAGGCACCAATATTGTAAAAGCTAGTTATTGGTAGTAAAGAAGCAAAGTCAGTGTGTGACAACGAAAAAAGACGAGTAATGACAATGGCGGTCACTACTCCAGATCCAATGACCCCAACCCCCAGCACCGGGACAATGAGTAGCTCATAGTCAATGCTCTCTAACTGCCATAAAGAATTGACCACCGCAAACGGATGATAACAAGTAACGATAGCTGGCTAGATATCTGGCGTAAACTTTCGACCCAATGTGAACAGTAATGCTGTACCAGCATCCCAGTAAAAAACTGGTCACGATTAGGAATAACATGATGGTGAACTGTTGAATCACAAAAGAGCCTCTACTAGATAGTGAATTATCAATGAGCTTCAAGCTTAGATTAGATCATAAATAGGCCATAAAAGAGTGCAATATCAATTAATTAACTGTAAGAAAGCTTAAGGCTGTCAGTCACAATGGTGACCATCAATTCCTCATGCTGCTTGCTTTTCCCTCGTTTAAAAGTAAATAAACGGAAGTAAAAATTTGTTTATCAAGAGGAAAAACACCATTTAAAGTACAACAATAACAAAAACAAGCAAAGAAACTTTCGAAATCGAAATAAATCGAAGACATTCGATTGAATTTGAACTATCATCAGTACGAATATTGTTCGACAATGTGAATGTAACGGAAACATTGAATCAAAAATTGGAACTGGAGATAGGTCGTGAAAGAACTGGTAAAAACACATAAGGAATACAACCATAAACTGGGCATATACTCTGTCTGCTCAGCTCATCCATTAGTCATCGAGGCCACATTACGATACGAACTCGCCTCAAAAAAGAACGTATTAATCGAGGCAACATCAAATCAAGTGAACCAGTTTGGTGGTTACACTGGAATGAACCCGAAAGACTTCGTAAGTTACGTTCATGGTATCGCAGCTAAAGTTGGCTTCCCTGTTGAGCGTATCATTCTAGGGGGAGACCATCTGGGCCAAATTGTTGGCAGAAAGAGAATGCAGATTCAGCAATGGCAAAA
>ASHK01000436.1 GCA_000695745.1 Vibrio madracius
GACTGAGCGGATGTAGCCGTCAAGACTATCTTGTGTCACTAGTGCCATTGGATACGCTTGGTTTGCCATTCACTTCCTCATTCTTCTCGAGTGGGACTAACGCCTTCTCAATCTGTCAATACTGAACCTTTCTAGGTAGAGATTCAAGAAGGGGTTAGTAATTATGCATAATCAATGGGTCTAAACAAGGGTAAATGTTGATTAAATGTCATTCATTAATAGGTCTTTTCTACCTATATGAGATTAAGCTCCCACTATCTCACTGAATAACTACATAATTATTAATAGCCGCCGACGGACAAATAATTGTTACACACTACGTCAAGATTGAACGGTCTTCTCCGTTCAATCTTTATGACCTAAGTTCTCTAGACAGGTTCAATCTCTTTTAAGTGACGTTTCGCCGAGACCTTGCTGCTCCTGTTCCCAAGAATAGTCCAAGCATCAGAATCAGCAAAGTCTCGTCCCAACCAAGCCCGAGGAGTCGGAAGTCACTATCGTATAACGTAGCGAGCTCGGTAACTGCACTGTTGAGTAATACGGTAATCAATGCCGTCAGAAGCCAAGCTACGATTGCTCCAAGCAGCCCAAACCACATTCCAGAATAGAGATAAGGTCGTAAGATGTAAGCATCCGTCGCACCGATTAGCTTCATCGTTTGAATCGCTTCTTTGTTGGCGAGTACATTAAAGCGCAATGTATTACCCACAATCAGAAAGACCGAAACCAACATAAGTACCGACAACGTCACTACAAGCGTTGATGCTAGAGTTTTGATGGCATCAAATCGACTTAACCAGTCTTCATCTCGACGAATATCGGTGATTTCTTCTTGTGTACGCAGTTTAGACACTAAATCCCGATCAGTTTGCACATCCGCATTCTCAGGGATGATTGTCAGTACGCCAGGAAGTGCATAACCATCAAGCAGGCTCAAGGCTTGATCCAGGCCAGAATGCTCGCTAAGGTCCGCCAGGCCCTCTTGTGGCGTAATATAGGTCACTGACCTCACTTCATCCCAGCCTTCAATGGCGTCTTTCAACACCAACACTCTTGCATCAGGTACACCAACCTCGATAAAAGCCGTGACTTGCGATTGGCTCGCCACGTTAGAGGTGACTGCCACGACGTTCTTACCAAGTAGATAAAGACACGCTGGCATCGTTAAAGCCATTGAGATCACGGCTAAGGTTAAAATATTACCCAATGGTCGTTGCCACAGTTCAACCAACGACGCTTTTGCTTGTTTCCAATGCACAGTAAAAAAACTGTCCGACGTTAGACGGTGTTTCTTAGGTTTACTGTTGTTACGTTTAAACACCATCACTCACCTCACTCAAAAAGCCTTGATTCAATTCAAGGTAACGATATTGAGGTCGAGAACGAACCAAATGGACATCGTGCGTTGCCAATAAAATAGACACGCCAGCACGGTTAAACTCTTCAAACAACTTTAACACTTTGTTGGACAATTCAGGGTCCAAGTTACCCGTAGGTTCATCGGCCAATAGCATAGTCGGTCGATTCACCACCGCACGAGCGATACCAACACGCTGCTGTTCACCACCAGAAAGCTGACTTGGAAGGCATTTAGCCTTATCCAGTAGACCTGTTTTATCCAGTGCGGCAGATACACGACGCTTGATTTCATTTTCAGAGATAGACTCGATACGCATTGGCAAGGCCACATTATCGAAAACACTGCGTCCATAAGTAATCGATGGTCTTGGAATACGATACCAATGTTGCGACGAAGGAAAGGGATATCCTTTGATGGCAAACGGCTGATGTCGTGATCGTTAAACAGGATACGACCATCGGTTGGTCGCTCAATTGCACAAATCAGTTTTAGCAGCGTACTTTTACCTGCGCCAGAGTGGCCACCCAAGAACGCCATTTCGCCACGTCGAAGGTGAAAATCCACTTTTTGCAACGCTTGTCTACCGCCACGGTAAGCCTTGCTCACTTGCTCAAATTTGATCACCGAATCATTCCCCTGATTGGATGCCTATTTTTGACAAGGGATGCCACGCATCCCTTGAGTTTTACTTAGTCTTCTCGGCTAAACAGTGCGTCGATAAAGTCTTGTGTTTCAAATGGTCTTAAATCATCAATGCCTTCACCCACACCAATATAGCGAATTGGGATTTGGAATTGGTCAGCTAAAGCAAAGATCACCCCGCCTTTCGCGGTTCCATCGAGTTTAGTCAGCGTAATACCGGTAAGCGGTGCCACCTCGCTAAACAGTTTTG
>ASHK01000437.1 GCA_000695745.1 Vibrio madracius
CGTCACATGCATCAAAAAACCGTCGAATCCCGAGTACCAGTCATGCTCTTTCGCTGCCGAGACAATTTTTGCTCCGGTTATGGCTCTAAGTCGATGTGCCGCTCCGGCATGATCTGGATGCATATGAGTGACCACAATGACCTTTAAATCGGACAAATGTCGTTGTAGATCATCAGTGATAAAACGGAGTATAGTGCCTACGTCAGCTCGGCTTGCGCCGTCCAACAAGAGTAATTTGTCTGGATACTCAACGATATAGATTTGTTGTATGTATCCCTTGAGCTGATGAACTTTCACTTTGGTAACTGGTCTGATGTCTTTTCACCAAGATAGCGCCCAGATAACATTTTTGCAACATAAACATCATTTATCATTTTAAAACTGATAACTGTGGTAGGAATAGCAATGAGCACAATAATTGCGGGTCATCGCGGTGTTGCTGGCACCCATCCAGAAAACACATTAGTCAGCATTCAAGCGGCGAAACAACTGGGATTAAACTGGGTTGAAGTGGATGTGCAACCCACTAAAGATGGCGTGTTAGTGGTTGGCCATGACCATACGATTAACCGTTGCAGTAATGGCAAAGGCCGAATAGACGAATTCACTTTAGAGGAATTGCGTCAGTTTGACTTTGGTTCATGGAAAGCTTCTCAATTTAAAGATGAGAAGATAATGACTCTAGACGAACTGCTCCAGTACTGTCACGAGAATAGCTTGAATCTGAATATAGAAGTTAAGGTCGATAGACATAATGCCGAATACGTCGTCTCTTTATTGAGCGCACAGATCCAAGCCAGTGATATCAACCCAAATCAGTTATTAATCTCCAGTTTTAGTCGTGAGATTATGCTGGCACTGTTTCAGGCGAACCTAGGTATCAGACTCGGCGTACTCGGTAACAGACTTAATAATCGTTTACTTAGCACTATCGAGCAGGTCAAAGCATTCAGCTGTCACCTCAACTACCGTTGGCTGACTCAAAAGCACATAAGAATTCTGCGCGAGCGCGGCGTAGAGATCTGGTGCTATACCGTAAACAATCCGAAGTCGTTTAAGCACTTGCAGCAAGTCGATGCGATTTTCACTGATTATCCTCAGCGTTTTACAGACTAGATTCCATTTGGAGTGATGCGGACATATAGTCAATAAATGCTCGCCTGCGGGCGGGCATAAACTTTGATTGTGGAAACTGCATCACGATCTCGCCCTGATAGCGCGAGTTAACGTGCCATTCAGGCAAGACTTGCAACACGTCCCCTTCCCTAAGTGCTTTTTCTACGACAAATTCCGGAAAGATACCAATACCTACACCGCTTTTCACAGCATTTAACCGCATTTCAGAATGATTAACCGAGTAACGTCCATCGACCTGCACTTTTACATTTTCGCCATCTTTATTGAACAGCCAAACATTGTCATTTGGCTGTTCATTCAGAAACAAACAGTTGTGGTTCAGAAGATTATTAGGATGAAAGGGAATACCATTCTCTTGTAAATACGATTTGCTCGCGCATAACACTGCTTTGATTTCACCGAGCGGCTTAGCCACTAAGTTTTCTCTTGGAAAATGAGTAAGTTCAAAAACGATATCGAGATTGTGCCCAAACGGATCGACAAATTCATCACTCACCAACAGTCGAAGTTTCACTTTCGGGTATAACTCTAAAAACGACAGCATGAGTGGTTCAAGAATATGACGACTGAATGCTTTGGGCGCGGAAACTCGCAGCTCACCCTGTGCCTCCCCGACTTCTTGACTCGCAATATTGGCAATGTCAGACGCCGATTCCATGATTTTCTTACTAAATTCGTAAACAACCTTCCCTGTGTCTGTGGTCACCTGCTTTCTTGTTGTCCGTTCCAACAAGTCGGTATTCAGCGCAGCCTCTAGTCGGCTGATTTGTCGGCTTACCCCTGATGGTGTCATCCCCAATCTCTGTGAGGCGGCAGTGAAGCTTCCCGCTTCAACAACTGTCACAAATGCAGCAATGTCGGGTAACAGTGCCATAAGTTTATTTGTGTCCATCAGTCATAAGTCCTGTGAGTTTTGGAAGTATTATCACTTTGTTATTCATAAGTTAGCATAGCAACAAAGTTATTCACAAAAACTATTTTAGAGTAATTACAAATGGATAGAGGT
>ASHK01000438.1 GCA_000695745.1 Vibrio madracius
TCTCTAACGACAAGTTTAGTGTGACTCTGTGTTTCAAAATCCTTCATTAGATTCAGAAGTAACTCTGAACCGATTATCCCATCATAACTGATACTTAATGAGTTTTCCCATCCTTGGGCTATTTCTTGGACTTGTCGGTAGAGTACATCTGACGCGTTAAGTAACAATGTCCCTTGTTCTAATAGTAACTTTCCTGCTTGAGTAAATGACGCACGGTGTCCTGATCTATCGAGAATAAGTACACCGAGATCTTCTTCCAGCTCGTGACTCTGGCAAAAGTATTGTTTGGCGGCTCAAGGCCGCCAACATATTGGGTGACTAATTAGTTAAAGTGAGCGGGCAAGAGACTCAAAGGCTGCAACTTTTGCCTTTGAGGTATCGCGAGCGGCATTGGAAGCACTATCAGCGGAGGAGAAAGTGGCAATCACGACGCCTTGCTCTTGGTTGATGTAAAGGAACTGCCCAAACACTCCTCGGAACGTAGCGATGTTCTTGTCAGAGTCGTGTACCCACAAGAAATTCTTATAGCCTTCAAGGTGTGGGTCAAACACTGCAAGCGTCTCATCTTTATAGACACTCGCTAAAGCATGAGCACGCTCTTCCTTGCTAATCGTAAAGCTATCTTTTACCCACTTCTCTGAGAATACTTGCTCACCGTTGTACTGACCGTTGTTCACCATCGCCAATCCGACTCGCGCGAAGTCTCTGAGAGTGGTATTAAAACCACCTGTAGCAATTGGGTTGTATCCCAAATCCGCCATAAAGAAAGCATCGTGTTCGACGCCTAATTTGCTCCAAATGTTATTCGCAATAAAAGTATGCAGTGGTTCACCTGTTACTCGCGCAATCACCCAGCCAATGACATCAACGTTAGGGCTGTGATATTCGAATCTGCTGTTGACCTCTAGATCATCGGCTTGTTCAAAAAGTGCGGAAAAGCTGAGTAAATCTCGTGGCAGGTCTGTTTTAGTTGGTTTTTTCGCCATTAAGTCAAACGCCGGAATAAAGCCCAAACGGCGGAAATATTCGGTGTGAATTGCTCCGGGTTTCATGTTGACATAGTCTTCACTGTAGTCGAGCGCTGACGTCATATTAAGGACCGTTCTTAAGGACTGTTCACCAAAGTGCGTGCCTTTGAGCTCTTCGACGTACTGACTCACTTTGTCATCCACATCAACTTTTCCTTGTTCGACAAGTAGACCAAGTGCTTGTCCTACGAGAGATTTAGTTGATGAGGCCCACAAGTGATGATCTTTCGCGGTGAAATTTCCGAAGTATTCTTCTGCGAGTATCTTTCCATCTTTGATAACGATATAGCCGTCGGTAAAGTCGTTTATCATCGCCTCACGAAACGTCAGCTGGTGATCTAAGTAGTAAAACTGATGATTAACCACATCTGGCTGCAGTGCTTTAGGTATATCCACTATCGCACCATCTCGAGGCACCATTAATGATGGATGAATTCCCATATTTCGAAAAGACCAGTGATTAAAAGGCACTTCCGTGTAATTAAACAAGGTGACTTGCTCTTGCGGTTGAGCAGGTACTGTCGACATCGGTGAGGCACTGATAGCCCCACCTGACCAAAAACTACTGGCGACAATTACGGTAATAAGTGGCTTTTTCATGGTAAGACTCCGTTAACAATCCTCGGTGGTACAAACCGATAGTAACGTGCTATTTTCATACATATAAATCCAAAATGTACGTGTAGAGCGTACAAGAGGTGAGAATGATCTCGATAGAGCAAATTACCTGTTTCACTGCTGTGTATGAATTACAGAGTTACAGCGCCGCAAGCAACAAATTAGGAAAGGTTCGTTCGACGATACGAGAACGAATAAATAATCTCGAAATCATCATGGGAGAGCCACTGTTTACAATTGAGGGCAAGAAAGTCGTACCGACAGACATTGCTGTTAGGCTTTACCCAAGGGCGAGATTGTTAGCGAGACAAACGCTCGAGTTTGAAAATATTGCCTTGTCGGCCTATCAGGGTGAAATATCAAATGTCACCATTTACCAT
>ASHK01000439.1 GCA_000695745.1 Vibrio madracius
CGCGACAACAGAAAGTCAAAGAAAACGTTGATAAAAAGATCGCCAATGCTCAAGAAGAAAAAGGGTTGTTGTTAGTCATCACCGGTAACGGTAAGGGCAAATCAACATCAGGCTTTGGGACCATTGCTAGAGCGGTTGGCCATGGAAAGCAGTGCGCCGTCGCTCAATTTATTAAAGGGACTTGGGACAACGGCGAACGTAACTTACTCGAGAAGTTAGGCGTTGAATTTCAGGTGATGGCAACAGGCTTTACGTGGGAAACCCAGAACAAAACCACAGACACTGAAGCGGCTCAAGCGGTTTGGCAAGAATGCAAACGCATGCTGAAAGATGACTCATTGGATGTGATCCTCTTTGACGAACTGACTTATATGGTGAGTTATGGCTATATCGAGTTGGATGAAGTGGTCGAAGCATTGCTCAATCGCCCAAAGATGCAGTCTGTGATCATCACAGGTCGCGGAGCTCATCGCGCGCTCATCGACATCGCGGATACCGTTTCGGAGGTAAAAAATATTAAACATGCTTTCGAGTCGGGTGTAAAAGCGCTAAAAGGCGTCGATTGGTGAATATTTAACCAATCAACTCTAAGGGSMAAAAATGGGATGTAAGTCTCATTTTTTGCTGTATACTGCCCTCCCGTTTGCTAGGGCACTTCGCACGCTGCGTAATCTTCTAGCTATACACCAATACAAGCCGTCACCAAGGAACTGTGAACGACCCAAGGATTTGGACCAGCTTCAAACTACACGCTTGTAAAGGGTATAAAAATGGGCAAATTTATCTTTAGTTACCACAGCCAGTGGTTTCCTCAGCTTTCCGCTGTTTCCTCTTGGTCATCGTACTCCATGCTCAACTGTTTGAGTTATCGTGAGGTGGGCCAATGTTAACGACCATCCTGTTCGGTTTAGTCGGCATTGTTTCATTGCTGACCATCGGTTTTATCTTTTCAGAGAACCGAGAAGCTATTAATTGGAATACGGTCCTTCGAGCACTCCTTCTCCAGACTCTGTTTGCTGCGTTCGTGCTTTACATTCCTTTTGGGCAGGATGTCCTTGGCGCTATGAGTTCTGGCGTTGCTAAAGTCCTGAGTTTTTCTGACGTTGGTATCCAATTCTTGTTTGGTGATTTAGCCTCTGAAGGCTTTATTTTCGCCATCCGTGTCCTCCCTATTATTATCGTCATTAGTGCGCTTATCTCCGCACTATACTATTTGGGCATCATGCAAGCGGTTATCCGTGTACTCGGTGGTTTAATTCAAAGATTCTTGGGAACGAGTAAAGCCGAATCTTTGGTCGCGACCGGTAACATATTCCTATCGCAAGGTGAGTCTCCACTGCTTATTCGTCCATTTCTTGCAACCATGACTCGCTCAGAGCTCTTCGCGGTCA
>ASHK01000440.1 GCA_000695745.1 Vibrio madracius
AGCAAAAAGAAGGTTTGAGAAAAAGAGAAGCTATTGCTAATGAAAGAGAAGAAAATATCGACGCACAAGAAAGGTTATTGCTGACTTTTCTTGATGAAAATCCAGAACCGAATAAAGCGAAAAGCTTTTATTCAAAAATGGTTGCCAGCCTTAAGCTTAAACTTGACGAATATATAAACCTATTTAAAGAGTATAGAAAAAAATATAACAATCTTACAGTTAAGTATAAAAGACTTGAGCAAAGCCATATTGAAGAAAAAATTAAGAATGACAGATTGGAAAATGAGAATAGAAAATTAAGAATTGCTTTACAACTGTATAAGGAGTCTGCTAGTATTGTAGTTAATGAAATGGAATACACACCATGAAAAAACGAGATAGCTCTTATCTAAATAAAGACTTGAATTGTTTGAAGGGTAATACACCTGAGCAAACAGCTACGAATTACCAGCTTTTCATTATTAAGCAAGAATTAAAGAGACTTGATGGATTGATAGAATTAAATCATAGATATAATCGTGACAATTCATTTATGAACTGTATTCATGGTTTAATGATTGCTTCTATAGTAGGTTGTTTGCTTTTCTTTTGATATTGCCATGAAAAAAATAACAATAAAAACAACTCTCAATGATTGTCAATCACTAATTAAAAAATATCAAGAAAGCGGCAATTTAACGCCGCTCTCATCTTATATCCAATGCGTTACGCCTGAATCGCTGTATAGCTTTATTAATAACTTCTATTTATCAGATGATAATGATAAGTGCTATGCAGTTTCAGATTCAGATAAACTATATGCACTTTCGCCAAATGAGGTCTATTTTAAATTCGACGAACACTACTTAGACTCTATAAGTCTTAGTCAACTTTTTTCTTCAATAGTAAATCTAGAAGATGATTATTTTTTTGATTACATACTTGAGAATCAAATAGTAATTGAATTCGACAACCTTCTGACGGAACAATTAAGGAGTATGATTTATGAAATGTGAAGAAAATAAAGTGCAACAAGAACTATTGAATAGCTGCGTTTATTCAATTCTTGATCGAGATGTTCAGCTAAGAATTCAAAATATGGATGTACAATTTAGAGGGCATAAACCTGAAACTTCAAGTTGATGGTAGAGTTCACTATATTTTACTATTCAAGTGCAATTAAGAATTACAGAACAGAAGTATTCTTAGCAGAAGCCAGTTACACTGACGAGATGGAAGTTGAGGTTCGCTATCAGAAGCTTCCCAGAGATTTAGTAAGAGGCACTTTCCATGTGCTTCACTAATAAAGAGCCCCTTATCGGGCTTTCTTTTGTAGAAAATGGTAGTTTGATAACTATCAGTTTCAGTCATGTAGTTGAGCGAAAGATGGTTTCCATTGTTAAAATAACAAGCTAGTGATTCAGTCTTAAAATCAATCACAATCTGCTTAACTGATTGAATCAATATCTGCTTAAACAGTTTTCTTTCATTTGAGTTTTTTATGTTTAAGCACTTATTGGCAAGACTTTTTAGTTTTTCATAATCTGCTTCACCACTTGATTGAGTTAGTTTTATATTCAGCATTTCTGTTAACTCTTCTCTCTTTGAGTCAAGCTCATCTATCTCTTTCATGATCTCAAGTTTT
>ASHK01000441.1 GCA_000695745.1 Vibrio madracius
TATACCAACCGCGTTGAGTGGGGTAATAGGTGCTCGCTTCATCTTGCTCTCGGCTTAACGTGAAATTGTCGTAGAAAAACTTAGTCCGTTTAACCCTGTTGCCATCACTGTCTGTGGTGTGTTGGATCACCATCCAAGATTCTCCGTCAAGGAGATTCAATTTCTCAGCAATATAGTCTGGCTCTAAGCTGATAAGTTGAAGGAAGTTATCATCGTTAAAACCAATGTAGATACTATAAATAAAGGGTTGCCTAAAAAGGTAGCACCAAACAACTCAATCAATTCTGACGGTTCTTTTTCATCTAATTGAGTGCTTAACAAATAACCCAGCTGGACAGCAGATTGTTCGCCAACATGGTCGATTTGCTCTAGACGTTGCGATACAAGCGAAGAGATTAACTGATAGTTTTCGAGCGCGTGTTCGAGTTCTCGTTCTTTGGTCAGCGAATAAATCACCGAGGCAGAGATTACTGCTGTGGCAGTCACCGCGACGGTAAAAAGCAAGGCAACGACTCGACGTATGGACAGTCTGCTAGAGGTTTTCTTTTTTCTGGTCATATGGCCACTGATATTTTCCATAATAGGAGCAGCGTTAATATTGTTAGAACTATTCTACTCTAATTGTTACTTTTGTTAGAGTAAATTCTCTAATAGAAAATATCGCACATCAGTAGACAAAAAAGCCCACAGATGTGGGGCTTAAGAAGTTTATTGCTGTTTGTCTTTGCCGAGCGATAGTAGCCAGATTGAAACGGCTGCTACCCCAACGAATCCCGACAATATGATGACTGGCATTGCAGCATAACCGAGTATGTGCCAAATCACCGATTCAAGTGTGCTCATTCAGTTGCTCCTTATTGCCAGCCTTCAACGCCATGCATATCCGGTAATTTGTGTGCGATACCCTTATGACAGTCAACACACGTTTTTTCACCAGACGCTAGAGCAGTAGAGTGCTGCTTGACGCTTCTAGGTCCTTGTTCTGAAAAATCCATATATTCAAATTCGTGGCAGTTTCGACATTCGAGTGAGTCATTGGCCTTTAGGCGAGCCCATTCTCGTTCGGCAAGATGACCACGACGTGCTTGAAACTTCTCTGGTGTATCGATTGTTTTGGTCACATAGTGAGCAAAGAGTTCCTTTGATGCCTGCACTTTACGAACGATTTTATCTGTCCAGTTATGAGGTACGTGGCAATCAGAGCAGATTGCACGGACACCAGAACGGTTAGAATAGTGAATCGTTTCTTGAATTTCCGCTACAATAGGCGCGTGA
>ASHK01000442.1 GCA_000695745.1 Vibrio madracius
TCTGTCGTTGGACCGGTTATAACGGTTTCGTCCTCAGTACCATGAATCGTAACGGCAATCGTATGTACCGTCCCATCTGCCGACGTTACAGTAAATTCTTCAATACGTTGATCGCCCACATCCAAGGCTTGCACCGCGTCTAGTGAATTGTCTAAGGTATACGTCCACGTACCATCCGCCTGGATGCTCAATGTCCCCCATGTGGTCCCCACTGGTATCGCGTCGCCAGCTTGAAAGACCTCTTCTCCCGCATCTTCGTCTGTAATGACCAATTTATCCGTGGCCACCAAATTGCCACTGCTATTGGCACCAACATCTTCTGTCACAGAGCCTGAGGCACCCTCAACAATGGCAGGGGCTCCGTCTACACCAGTAATAGTCACAACAATGTTCTGCGTTACTGAGCCATCAATTGACGTCACCTGGAAGACTTCTTCGCGTGTGACGCCCTCTCCCAACTCTTGAACACCCGCCAGTGAGTTGTCGACGCTATAATGCCAATTACCATTGGCATCAATAGTCAGGGTACCCAACGGCGATTGGCCGTCACTGTTAGTAAGTTTCGTGACCGTTGTACTGAATAAGGCTTCACCTGCATCAAGGTCTGTAATCGAGAGCGCGCCAGAGTCCGTCAAGATGCCTGCCGTATCTTCTATAACCGCGCCAGGCTCGTAGTTACTGATAATCGTTGGATCTTCTGCACCATTAATCGTCACATCAATTTGGTGCTGTGTACCATCCGCTGACGTCACAATAAACGACTCTGTCAGACTGGTATTCACGTCCAATGCTTGAATCTGAGGTAGGCCGTTATCGACTTTATAGGTCCATTCTCCAGCCGCATTGATGCTCAACGAACCCAAAGTGGTTCCCACTGGCGTGGCGACACCTGCATTGAAGACTTCTTCACCAGCGTCATCATCGGAAATCACCAGAGTATTCTGAGCAACGATATTGCCATCACCATCAACCATGACATCTTCTTGTGCGAGCACAGAATCGCCTGATGTAATGGTAGGAACATCATTTACCCCATGAATCGTGACCACGATGTTATGCGGTGTCCCGTCTTCACTCAGTACTTGGAACGTCTCTGTTAGTGTCTCACCCTCGCCAAGCGATTGAACCGCAGAGTTTGTGTTATCGACTTCGTAACTCCAAGCACCGCTCGCGGTGATCGTCAATGAGCCTAGTACCGTTCCTACCGGTGTTACCCCTGTTTGGAACTTAGCCTCACCAGCGTCTACGTCCGAAATAGTGAGTTGACCGTTATCTGTTAGTCGGTTCGCCGACTGAACATTAAAATCTTCGGTCACACTGCCAACATCATCACCGGCAATAATAGGGGCATCATTAGTCCCTTGAATCGTGACTTCAATGGTTTCGGTTTTGGAACCATCAATTGAAGTCACGGTGAAACGTTCTATGCGCGTTTCACCTTCACCTAACTCTTGTACTCCTGGAAGAGAATTCGATATTTGATAAGACCAGTCACCGTCTTCGGTGATCGTCAAAGTACCTAATGGTTGCTGCCCATGATCATTCGCTACTTTGGTTA
>ASHK01000443.1 GCA_000695745.1 Vibrio madracius
CAGCAACGACTTTGTCTAGTCCTTGTCGATGCATAGCGGCTGCCAGAGCAAAACCACCTAAGAACAAGAAGATAATTGAGTTGGCAAAATTATTGAGAGCCGTTTGTGTATTGAATACATCAAACAAGACCGCAATTACTGGCACCAATATCGCTGTGACAGTGACGTGGAGCGCTTCGGTCAACCACAACACAGCAATAAATACCAAGATACTAATACCAAGCACAACACTTGGTTCAAAAGGTAAGGTGAAATAGAGCAAGACAAACAGCAGAACATCAGCAAGGATGATCATGCTATTACGGTTAAGCAACCACTCTCGGGTGTTGGAGGGTAAGGGGACACTATCGTTTCTATTCATTATTATGGCTTCCTTTAGGTAAATGGGCGAAAACGACCTTAAAACACGCTTCAAGGTCGTAGCCCTAACGCCATAAACGAAGTAGTGAAACCGGAATTTAGATTCGATCAGAAGGCTGACTGTATCCGATATAGTTTTATTAAAGGGGATACGATACTGACACTCAGTTTCTACGTTTATGGGACCCCAACATGATCCCATATGGCAAACCAAGCGCATAATGAAAAATTATCAATCTGTTAACCACATCAACAATATGGATATATTTACAACATCTTGATTTTATTAGCGGCTAATCAGTTTATCAAAACTTGATTTTGCCTCATCACATTGCATCACTCGACCATGTCCCTGACCTTGGGTGGTCACAAGCTCAACATTAGGCATTTCGCTCGCTGCTTTTGCTGATACTGAGTGTTTCGTAAAGCGATCATTCTCATCATGAACAATAATGGTATCTGCATTACGAAGAGCCAGTTTGTTGTATGGGTCTATAGTCTGTAGAGGGTATTGGTATTGCGTTTGGATATCATCAACGACAGCCTCAAACAAACGCATTGAATAGCCTGAACGAGCCACACTACCAAACAAGTTATCCAAATAGTCTAGTACCGGAGCAATCAGTAACAGAGGCTTGTCTTGCAGTTTAGCGTGCTTACATTCGATAGCAGACGCCGTCCCCATACTATGACCAACAAGTCCCGCCACATCGTCTTCATGATCCAACAAACTTTCTAAACCACCTACAAAAGCCGGAATGTGACCAAAAGCACCTTCACTTTCTCCATGAGCAGGGTGGTCATACGCCAACGCAGTAAATCCTCGACTCGCAATATGCTCCATCAAGGGGAAGAACTGACTCGCTGTCCCAGACCAACCATGCGTCAAGATCCACACAGGCCCCGTACCAAGGCGATACGTTTTCAAAATACCTTCCGATGTCGAAATCTCGCCTTTTATTAGCCCTGATGGTTCGGCGTTTTTGGGCTTGGATCGCACCGGAGTTAGTAACAATTTCTTTGCTGTGTTTTTAGCATGATTAGGCGCTAGTGTATGATGAGCGCGAGTTGTTAGGTTGATCATGCGCTTCTTAAAGGTTCATCGCGGATTAGCGGGAACTAAAAACAAAAACGGTAGTAAGTGATATGGTTTAGTCGCCAAACAAAAATCATACACAAACTACCGTTTTCATGCCGAATCATACTTTCCTATCTTCATTCTGG
>ASHK01000444.1 GCA_000695745.1 Vibrio madracius
AGCCAATGTGGGTTGCCTAAACGGTATACGACTGGGTTTAGCGGCTCTTGACGACGGTTTTGATTGGCGTACACCTGTTGCAGACAGAATTCTTCTTCCAAGTGCCAACATACAAGATCATATTTTTGATGCCGTTCAAGAAGCAGACAAGCTTTATGCCATCGCTCATCAATTACATAACAATGAGCGACTACCAAGACGTCCAAGGTTCCACTTCACGCCTAAAGGATCATTGCAAGGATTTGCCATCAATCCCGATTTGAATTACAACCAAAATGCCCGTCTTAGTAATAGTGAGCAAGCGCTGCGTCTAGATTTCTCGCATTTGGTCTGTGGTGTACCGTTGCAAGTTAGTACCGCCACGCACACGCCTTTAGGGAGTAAAGTCAACGAGTCTTCATATCACATTGTTGGCAGCCCGACGCTCTACCCTTCGCAAGTGATTGAAGCCACGCTATCTGGTTCCACCGACTGTAACCACGCTCGTGTTCATTTCTTCATAGAGACCTACGATAGCCAGATGGGTACCAATCGTATTTTCAGCCAACCATTTGATATCGACGTTCAGCCAGAATGTCACAAGTGGACTTTACCAAAACTCGATAATGTCATGATTGCATCGGTTGGACTTCAAGTTAGCAACCCTCACTCGGGTAACGATTCAGGACACATAAAACTGCACTCGTTGGATTGGCATGGCACGCCATCACAAACCATCGGTATCGATTGCAATCCAATCCATGAAATCTGGGGAAGCAGTTTTATCAATACCATGGATACCTGCATTAAGTTTGACAATCAGAACATCTATCGTTTGGTGAACAATGATGCTTCTCGACCAGGAGTCTACGTCTACGGAAGTAATGATTGGCAAGATTACACGCTATCTATTGAGCTTAAGCCACAAATTAAACAGCCCTTTGGCCCATCGTTCGATATCAAGGACTTGAGCGCTATTACCGATTTGAACTCAATGCACAGAATCAGTTAACACTGATACGTCGAGACTATGGAAACGACGTTGTCATTGCCGTTGAGTCGTTCCATTGGCAGCCTCACCAAAGCTATCAGTTCGATCTGTCAGTGATTGGAAATCAGTTTGCTTGCTCGATTAACGGTAGCACTATTCTGACTGCGACCGATGACGCCATGCCAGAAAATTACTACTCCGGCGGTGTAGGTTTTTATAACCAATTAGGCCCGGTTCACTTCACAGATATGACGGTGGTCGCACTCTAGAACAAACTTACGCTTACCTGACCTAGTGACTTGATTGGTCACTAGCATCAACACCAAAGTGACTCAGCGGACAACAATAAAAACTGAGCGCTTACCCTAACATAAAAGAGATAGAGCAATGAAAACAGCAATTAAATACTCCAAACTTGTCTCTGCTATCGCGCTAGCAACACTGTCTGGCACGGCATGGGCGCAAACGACATTAAATGTGGCAGCGTTTGCTAACTATGACCAAGCGATCCGCATGGCGATCCCTATGTTTGAGAAAGAAAACCCAGACATTAAGATAAACCTAACCTCATTAGCATTTGATGACCATCACACGGCGATGACAACATCACTGTCCACTGGTGCGAACGTTCCAGACGTGATGGCGATTGAAGTCGGTTACATCGGCCGTTTTGCCAATGCTGGCGGTTTAGAAGATCTTAACTTGCCACCTTACAATGCTGGTCAGTTTGCTGATTCGTTTTCACCATTCACGATTCCACTCGGTCAAAATACAAAAGGTGAACAGTCCAGCCTACCCGTGGATATCGGCCCAGGTGCGATTTTCTATCACAGTGAAGTGTTAGCAAAAGCTGGTGTTACTCAAGAAGAGCTGCTTCGCGATTGGGATTCTTTCATTGAGTCAGGTAAGAAGATCAAAGAGAAAACCGGCTCCTATCTCGTGGCTGATGCGGTGGATGTGAAAGACATTGTCATTCGCTCCGGTTTAAAAGAGGGCGAATCTATCTACTTTGACCAAAACAACAAAATCATGGTCGAATCCGACCGTTTCAAACAAGCCTTCAAACTGGCTAAAGAAGTGCGCGATGCGCAGCTAGATGCTCAGGTTAAAGCGTGGAGTACCGAGTGGACCGAAGGGCTTCGCCGTGGTGATATTGCGAG
>ASHK01000445.1 GCA_000695745.1 Vibrio madracius
GGTCATTAACAGCAAAGGGGCTAATGTCTTCTTTTCTGGAGATTCTGGTTATTTTGGTGGATTTGCTGAAATTGGTGCGAAGTATGGGCCCTTTGATTTCACCATGATTGAGACTGGCGCCTACAATAAACTGTGGTCACAAATCCATATGTTTCCTGAGCAAAGTGTACAAGCTCATATTGATGTCCAAGGAAAAGTCATGATGCCGATTCACAACAGTACATTTGACCTTTCAATGCACGATTGGCATGAACCAATGAATCGCGCGTTTGAGCTAAGCCAAGAGCGAGGCGTCACTATGGTTTCGCCTGAAATCGGTCAACGGTTAGAAATCCATAATCCAATGCCTGTGACGCAGTGGTGGAATCAATGAGAGCCGTTTACACAACACTGATGATCGCTGGATCTCTATTCAGTATGGGCGCTATCGCTAGTACCGAACAAGATGTACAGTATCTTATCAATCAAATGCATCAATCAGATTGTGTTTTTGTTCGCAATGGCCATCGTCACAGCGGCGAAGAAGCCGCAAAACATCTGACTCGAAAATGGGACTACGCTAAGGATGATATAACATCAACTCAGGTATTTATTGATGAAGTAGCGTCGAAGAGTTGGTTTACTGGTACGCCCTACCACGTTATCTGCCAAGGTCAGCAAGACACTAGTGCAAACTGGTTAACTCAGCAGCTAAAACTGCGCTAATTCCTCCCTTATTAACAAGCGTTTGGTTTATAAATCAAACGCTTTTTTCATGCTTATCCTATCAGTTTACCGTCAAACCACCACAATAGAGATGCCTGTTATTTAACCACCTGACGATACATAATTTTAACAATTAAAATTTTTATACATTTTTATTGCATAAATAACAGTTATAATAGTATAGTGCACACAATGATTTTTAATGCAGTAAATCAGCATGGGTATTCAAGCAAACAAGCTCAATAAGTTCTATGGTGAAACGCAAGTTTTACACGATGTCAGTTTTCATTGTGGAAAAGGTGAAACCTTAGTTCTTCTAGGTCCAAGTGGCGCTGGTAAAAGCTCCCTACTTCGTCTTCTCAATCTACTAGAAACCGCAGATAGTGGTGCGCTTAGCATCGCTAATAACAGCTATGATTTCAGTAAACAAGTTACTGAAAAACAAGGTTTAGCGCTGCGCAAGCAAGTAGGCATGGTTTTCCAACAATACAACCTCTGGCCCCATATGACAGTTATGGAAAACTTAATTGAAGCGCCGACTAAAGTCGCTGGTATGTCAAAAGACCAAGCCACCCAAGAAGCCCTCAAGATGCTTTCCACTCTTCAACTCTCTGACAAAGCCGATGCATGGCCACTGCAATTGTCAGGTGGGCAGCAGCAGCGAGTCGCGATTGCCGAGCATTGATGATGAAGCCTGAAGTATTGCTTTTTGACGAACCTACTGCAGCACTCGACCCAGAAATCACTACTCAAATTGTCAATATCATCAATGAATTAAGTGAAACGGGCATCACTCAAGTTGTGGTGACTCACGAAGTTGATTTTGCAAAGAAAATCGCGAGCCATGTTCTTTATCTCGAAAAAGGTCGAGTCATTGAACATGGAACCAAAGATGCATTTAAACACCCTGCTACCAAAGCATTTGCTGATTATTTAACACACTAGATAACGTTAAAGGTTGCTCTGTAAGGCAATCTAACAAGGAGAATTATCATGAAAAAGATGTTGCTTGCTTCCCTTATTGGTCTTGTTTCTACAGGTGCTATGGCACAACAAGAAATTAAATTTGCAATGGAAGCGACCTACGCTCCGTTCGAATACGTCGATGAAAATAATGAGATCCAAGGTTTTGATGTCGATCTTGCCAATGCTCTATGCAAACAGCTTGAAGCCAAGTGCAGTTTTCATAACCAAGCATTTGATAGCTTGATTCCAGCCCTTAAATTTAAGCGCTATGATGCGGCCATCTCTGGTATCGACATTACTGAAGCTCGTCAACAACAAGTAAGCTTCACCGATGCTTACTATGACAACTCTGCTGCATTCGTGGCTATGGATGGTAAAGTGGCTTCTCAGGCTGCACTTGAAGGCAAACGTGTTGGTGTTCAAAACGGCTCAACTCACCAAAGTTATCTACTAGAACAAATGCCGGGCGTAACGGCGGTGCCTTACGGAAGTTATCAAGATGCTTTCATTGACATGCAAAATGGCCGTATTGATTCTGTCTTCGGTGATACCGCCGTTGTCGCAGAGTGGTTTAAGAAGGACGGCAAGTTGGCGTATGTTGGTGACCAAATCACCAACCAAAAATATTTCGGCAACGGTTTTGGCATCGCTGTTAACAAGGATAATCAAGCGTTAGTTGATCAGCTAAACGCAGCGCTGAAAACAGTGAAAGCGAACGGCGAATACCAAGCTATTTTTGATAAGTACTTCGGTAATTAATATGGGTTTAACGGGTTACTCGGCGTCACTCGTACAAGCAAGTTGGGTCACGATCCAACTTGCCTTTGTCAGCCTCTTGGTTGGCTTAGTGCTGGCGATCATTTTTGCTGGTGGCGAGATGTCTCGCCACAAAATCATCTCTTGGCCAACTACTGCCATCGTCACCATTATTCGTGGTTTACCAGAACTTTTAGTGGTGTTGTTTATCTTTTTTGGTTCGACACAAGTGCTCTTTTTGCTCACCGGAGACTTTATTGAAGTCAGCCCTTTCTTGGCTGGTGTGATTGCACTTTCGCTAATATTTGCCTCTTATGCAGCTCAAACTCTACGAGGTGMKTTAAAG
>ASHK01000446.1 GCA_000695745.1 Vibrio madracius
GTTCGCTAGAGCTTCTAGGCTGATCTCTTGGTTTGCACCAACGATGATCTCACCTGTCGCTTCATTGATGTAGTCTTTAGACGCTACTTTACCTACGATGTACTCGACAGGTACTTCAATGAACTCAACGCCATCTTTTTCAAGTTGACGGATATGACGAGCTGTAACGCGACGACCTGTCTCAACATAAGTCGTGCCATTGGCTTCGATATCAAATGAAGCGGTCTCACCACGTAGACGCTCTGGTACCAACTCCATAAGTAGAGTTTGGTCTTTCACTTCGAAGTTTACTTTTTCGAAGAAGATATCGAGGATTTCTTCCGACGTCTTACCTAGTGCACGAAGAATGATCGATGCTGGTAATTTACGACGACGGTCAATACGTACGTATAGGTTATCTTTCGGGTCAAACTCGAAGTCGAGCCATGAACCACGGTAAGGAATAACACGTGCGTTATAAAGAACTTTACCTGAAGAGTGAGTCTTACCCTTATCGCTGTCGAAGAACACGCCTGGGCTTCGGTGCAGCTGGGATACGATAACCCTCTCGGTACCATTAATTACGAAGGTACCATTGTCAGTCATAAGCGGAATTTCGCCCATGTAGACTTCTTGTTCTTTAATGTCTTTTACAGTACCTGCCGGTGCGTCTCTATCAAAGATAACTAGGCGTAGTTTTACGCGTAGTGGTTTTGAATAGGTAACGCCACGAATTTGACATTCTTTAACGTCAAATACTGGCTCACCAAGACGGTAGCTAACGTATTGCAGCTCAGAATTGCCGTTGTAGCTCTGAATCGGAAATACAGAACGAAAAGCAGCTTCAAGTCCATATTGTCCTCAGGATCCTGTTCGATAAATTTGTCGAACGAATCGAGCTGGATCGATAGCAGGTATGGAATGTCCAGTACTTGTGGACGAGTACCAAAGTCCTTACGGATGCGCTTTTTCTCGGTATAAGAGTAAACCATGGGGTTCCTCAGCTCGCTGATAAGTGACCCAAACCGCCCGTCCATCCTAGTTACTTAAGGTGGAGTATGGGGCAGTGACTAACAACTGTTTACTGTAGTGACGTTAACTCAAGCGTCGAGCAACGTTTTTTGCATGGTACGTAGATGCTTAAACAGCAGGAAAATTCATCTACGCCCTACAGCGCAAAAAGGCCGGTGGTCAATAAACCACCAGCCATTAGCCTGTTAGGCTAAGAAATTAAGTAATAATTACTTGATTTCAACAGAAGCACCAGCTTCTTCTAGCTGAGCTTTAAGAGCTTCAGCTTCAGCTTTGTCAACGCCTTCTTTTAGAGGTGCTGGAGCTGAGTCTACAAGA
>ASHK01000447.1 GCA_000695745.1 Vibrio madracius
CTCTAGCTTACCATCGACTTCAAGAGCAGAGCCGGAGTAACAACCCGAGACCTCATAGTCTTCCGTTGGTGCCAAAGCGAGAGGTTTATGCTGCCAATGAATCAGGTCTGAAGACGTTGCTAGCCCCCAAGCCTTTGCACCATGTTCACATTTAAGTGGGTTCCACTGATAAAACAGATGGTATTCGCCATTAAAAAACGACAAGCCGTTGGGGTCATTCAATAAACCAACACATGGAGCGAAGTGCCACATTGGGCGATACGGGTCGTGCACTCCTTGTTTGGGCGCATTGAGTAAAGATTGGATGGTTTGCAGGAAATATTGAGAATCTGTCATAAAAACTCCAAAGCCTCCCCATATAAGGGAGGCTTATCATTAAATCACTTATTTCTTTTCTAGCATCTTGTCAGAGAAGCCCATGGTGTAAGTTAACGAGAACGCCACACCACAACTTACCGCGTGAACAAGTAAGTAAGAAAGAATCTGACCATCTAGATAAAGCAACGTACCTGGGATTACCGTCACCGCCATGCCGCTTGCTGCAAGGCCAAGAATTTGCGCGACAAAACCACCAGCTGCACCACCGATTAAAGCGAAGACAAACGGACGATAGTAACGAAGGTTCACACCAAAGATTGCAGGTTCAATAATACCTAGGAAAGCAGATACCGTTGATGGGAAGCACAGCGCCTTAAGTTTTTTGCTTTGTGTCTTCATACCTACCGCTAGACATGCTGCGCCTTGAGCTGAGATAGCACCAGTAATAAGCGCATTGAAAACGTTGCTGCCTTCATTGGCTAACAGCTGGATTTCTAGCAAGTTAAAGACATGGTGCACACCAGTAACAACAATTAAGTCCCAAACGAAACCAATAACAAGACCGCTCAAGCCAAACGGCAGGTCAAGCAAGTACTTGGTCGCTTCAACCATAGTGACTTCAACAATATGGAACAGAGGACCCACAGCCAGTAGCGCAACAGCACTCATGATCAGTAGCGTAAGGAATGGAGTCATCACCAAGTCAAATGCTTCAGGCATCACTGAGCGAATACGGCGTTCCAACTTCGCTGTTAGGAAACCTGCGATGAATGCCGGAATCACGGAACCTTGATAACCAACGACTGGAATAAAGCCAAAGAACATCAAAGGATTCGCTTCACCAAAGCCAACCGCCCAAGCATTAGGTAATGCTGGAGAAACCAACATCAGACCAAGTACTAAGCCTATTAGCGGTGTGCCACCAAA
>ASHK01000448.1 GCA_000695745.1 Vibrio madracius
TTGCAGGTACGGTAATGCTCTTCACCTGACGCATTTTCATGACGTCGCCGTCCATAATGACATCATGCAATTCCACAACCGATGAAGCTTGTGACGCCGCTTTTACAATCACGCGATCTTTATCGCCAGTATTCTCGATGGTTGCAAACACGGCACTGGTGGTCGCGTTTGGTGGGGTCGCACGTGCGTAAGCGTCATTGACGTTAATAGCGGCGTGAGCCAAAGACAGCGGTGCTAGAGTAAGTAGAGGAAGTAGAGGAAGTAGCAATTTGTTGAGCTTCATGGTTTAGTCCATTGTTGTCGTTAGTTTATCCCTGAGCATTGATGCGCTTAATAGCTTCAACGATAGGTGCAGGAGTCAAAGTGTGTGGCACTTTTTCAATCAGCGTGCCATCTGGGGTTAGGAAATAGAAATATGAGCTATGGTCAAGGGTGTACCCCAACTTGGAGTCTTCCAACTCTGTTTTACGAAAGATGACCCCATATTTGTGAGCGAGCGGTTTAGTGACTTCTAAAGGGGCAGACAGCCCCTCAATCATAGGGTGAAAATATTGCGCATATTCCGCAGAGGCCTCTGCTGCGTCTCGCTCTGGGTCAAGGGAGACAAACATAGGTCTGAGTGTCTGTTTGGTTTCATCGTCGATTTGATTCAAGGCTCCTGCGAGCATGGCGAGAGAGGTCGGACAGACATCGGGACAGCGAGTAAACCCAAAGTACACGATGCGGGTACGAGGGTCGGTTTGGTCGAAGATAGCGACGGGCTTACCGTCTTTACCAAATAGTACGGACTCTGAAACTTGCGCTAACTGGTCTAGTTGTGCTTGATGCAAAAGTGACTCGTTATGCTTATCAACCAGTAACTTTGCACCAAAACCTAAGGCAAATGCCCCTACCAGTGCGCCGATCCAGAGTTTTTTCATCTTGCTGTCATCCTTAGTGCTGCTTTAATATCTGTCTCACCATTAGAAATGGTGCCATACCATGTCATCGAATCTTCCGCACAGACTGGCAAAGTGATTTCACCTTGGTAGACATCAGGCTTGATCATCTCCAATTGATACTTAACCACGCCCATATTCATCTCTTTTCCTTGCAGTGAGATATTCAAATTCGGCGCTTCAGACTCGGGCCAAAACACTTCAACGGTTATAGCGTCAGAGGTGTGACGCGCCGAGAATCTACTTTCATCTTAACCCCTTCCTGTTCACAGACTTGCTGGGAAAGCATGCAATAATCAGAGAGGTCTACGTCAGAAGACGGTTGGTGTTTGAGCAGATTAGGAATAAAGAAACCTGCGCCTAAAGCGAGAGCGACAAATAGGACTTTTACTTTATTGTTCAAATTGTTAATGCCCCAAATATAAATGTAATCGCATCCTAACATATTTTTGAAATTGGGCTGTGCGATGTTCCAAACTTTTACTAGACGTCCCACACAACGCGAGATTACGCATTGTGCTTTACTCGTTGTACAGCGCACTAAATTGGTTGTAGCGCTCGCGATTCAATCCTTTGTCGCTATACCCTGTGCGTGATTGAGAGCGATAGTGCAGCAAGCCGTTATCAGTGTCGAAATACAGTTCAACATCATCTTTGTACTTCATCGTTGGTGTGGTGAAGACCACATGCATATAGTCGTGGTCATTCTCTACAATTTTGTTGCCACCCATTGTGTTGAGAACCGAGACGACTTTCTGTTTGGTTGAATCGAGGTCTGTGAAAGGAAGCGTTGCCACCGCTTTTTCTGGGTCATCCGTTTGTGAAGAAACCGCATTAGGGGTTGAAGGCATTGGTGCAAATTTTCCTTCATGGATGCCAAGATAAGAAGGCATAGTATTGTTCTTGTAAAACATGTACCCCACGAGTACAACCAGCAGTGTGACAATGATTTTTGTGATCATGAAAGTTCCTTTTAAATTGCTCAGTCATGAGAGAGCTTTGAGTGAGTATAATCCAACAATGGTTAGTACGCAGGATTTAGCTTTTGCGGTTAATCCTTTGAAATCACGTGGAGTTCGGTATACCCCGTCGTTGGGTCTAGCTCACGTTGAAATACCAATTGAGGATAACAATGCACAATGAGCTCTGCGGTTGTATCAACGATGCATTCTTCCAACAGGTGCCCTCCCAGTACATTGCCTTTACTGTCAGCAACAGAAATGTGTACATGTTGATGGTCTGCAGTCAGTGTTCCCATCAAAGAGACAATTTCAAACGGCTCAGTGCGTTTAAGCGTGTGCTCTGCACCTGCTAAACGCAAAGAGATTTGTGATAGACAGCCTACGCATGAGGCAATAGAGCCCGCTTGAATCTGGTGCTTCGTAACTAGTGTGTGTAGCGCTCGTTTCAAGTCGGTTCCGCGAGTGAGGCGCACAACAATAGGTGTTATCGACATTGTGTTGTCCATGAGTGGTAAACTCCTTATGTTACCGCTATTGATCTTCAGAGTTAATATTGTGTTCACAGAAATAATAAATATTAGAGTAAAACACCCAAATTAGGTCTATGGTTATAGGTCAATCAGTAATATGAGTAACTTTATGTACCCTTTCTTCCGGTTGGCGAAAACGATAATTCAGTCAAAAAAGCAGCCAACACTTGCCTATACACAACAAGATGAAATCCAATTTCGCTGCCATCCATGGGATATCGATCTGTTTCTTGAGCTCAACAATGGCCGCATACTCACATTGTATGATCTCGGACGTACGGCGTTATCTGTAAAATGTGGTTTGTATGTCGACACTAAAGAAAAACGTT
>ASHK01000449.1 GCA_000695745.1 Vibrio madracius
GTGTTGCTCGAGAATAGCTATAGCGCTGCTATCTGAGGCACTTAACTGGACGTGTTGTGGTCGAACAAGCAACTGACATTCAGCTCCCTGATCCATCAAGGTACAAGAAGAGGCCTCTATCTGGCCTATGGCCGTATTAAATGTCGAACCTGACAAATAGGTGGCAGCTAGATAGCTTCCGCCACCTAAAAAGTCAGCAACGAACTTGCTCGATGGACAGAAATACAATTCTGAGGCTGTGCCGTACTGTTCAATCACACCTTGGTTCATCACTGCCATTTTGTCAGCAAACGCAAACGCTTCTTCTCGACTGTGAGTCACAAAGATGGCTGTGACACCCTGCTTTTTGAAAATCTTGCGGATCTCTCGAATCAGCTCATGTCGCACTTGGGTATCGATATTCGAAAATGGTTCATCGAGCAGAAGCAGATCAGGTTTATAAGCTAGACTGCGAGCAATGGCGACGCGCTGCTGTTGTCCACCCGATAGTTGATGAGGATAACGATCGCTAAACTGATCCAAATGAACCAAAGTCAGCATCTCCTCGACAATCGCATCTTGCTCTTGCTTAGCCATTCCCTTCAAGCCAAACGCCACATTTTGAGCCACGGTCAGGTGCGGAAATAATGCATAATCTTGAAAGATCATACCGATGTTCCGCTGCTCTGGTGCTAACCATGTCTCACCATTGTCGATCACGCGGTCGCCAAGTGTCATTACACCTTGAGAAAGAGGCAATAAGCCCGCCACCGCTTTGAGTAACGTGGTTTTTCCGCAGCCACTTGCACCTAACAAGCAGACAATTTCCCCTTGCTCTACCTGAAGCGATAAGGACTCTAAAATCGTCTGACCATCATATTGGCAAGATAGGTTTTTAATAGACAACGCCGTAGTCATTAGTGAGTTTGCTCCAGTGAACGGTTAACGATAATAAGAGGTAGTAAGCCGACCAACACTAACAATACCGCAGGCATAGCGGCAAGCTCTAAGTGCTCGTCAGAAGCAAAGTTGTACACGTAAGTAGCCAGAGTCTCGAAATTGAACGGGCGCAACAACAAAGCGGCATTGAGCTCTTTCATGGACTCAATAAACACCAGCAAACCAGCGATCAATACACCTCGCTTGATAAGCGGTAAATGCACGCGAAGCAGCATTTGGTTCTTCTTACACCCCATCGTGCGTGAAGCCATATCTAGAGACGGCGATACTTTACTTAAACTGGTCTCAATACTACCGATAGCAACGGCAGAAAAGCGCACCACCATTGCAAAAACAAGTGCAAACATGGAACCAGAGAAAATCAATCCTGGGCGTTGCAATCCATCCATTTAGCAAAATCGTTGACGCTGTGATCCATAAATAACACGGTGACATAACCCAATCGCCAAGACGGTACCTGGCACAGCATAGCCAAGCGAAGAAGCACGCATAAAGACCACACTTTTTCTATTTGGAGCCAGCCTGCGATAGAAATTCACAACGATAGCTACAAAGACACCAATAACCGCTGCCATCAACGACACATTCAGGCTATTTATGGCATACGTTTGGAATTCTTCGGTCCAGCTTTGTGCAAAATACTTGTAGGCATAAATCATCAACTGACCTAGCGGCAGAATAAATGCGATAGACACGAGTCCCCAACACCAAAGCAGCGCTGACCATTTTTTCCAGCCAGTGAGCTCATAGCGAAAGTCTTCGTGACTGTTGTATTGGCTTTGAAATAGCTTTTGCTTACGTCGGCTGTAGCGCTCAGCACCTAGCAACAACACGATCACTACCATCATCATAGCCGAGATCTTTGCAGCAGCACTTAAGTTGGAATACCCCAGCCATGTGTCGTAAACCGCCGTGGTTAAAGTACTCACAGCAAAATAGCTCACGGTACCAAAGTCGCCTATGGTCTCCATCGCCACCAATGACAAACCCACGGCGATCGATGGCCTAGCGAGCGGTAATGAAATGCGCCAAAAGCTTGCCAGCGGAGAGCACTTTAACAAACGTGCCGATTGTAACAGTGAGACGTTCTGCTCCATAAATGCCGCACGACACAATAGATAAACATAAGGGTACAGCACTAGCGACAAGACAACTGTAGCACCTCCAACAGTGCGGATATCAGGAAACCAGTAGTCCCCTGCTTGCCAGCTAAAGACATCCCGTAGCCATATTTGGATGGGACCAGCAAAGTCAAACCAATCGGTAAAGATGTAGCCAATGATATACCCCGGCATGGCAAGTGGCAGTACTAAGGCCCACTGCAACACTTTTTCACTTGGCAGCTTGCACATGGCCATCAGCCAAGCACTAGGTACCCCAAGAAACAACGAGAGTACCAAGACACCAGCAACCAATTTGACCGTATTTAAGATGTAGGTGGGCATCACCGTCGCAAGAAGGTGCGAGAAGAGATCACTTGATTCACCAAGTGCCGTATAGAAGATCGCTAAAATAGGCAAAACCAGTAGCAGAGTAAGCACTCCACTACTGGCTTTCCAAACATCATTTTTTTCTTTCATTGCCTAAACATACAGCAGGCGACACGAAGTCGGAAGTTCTTAACCAGAATAACAAAGGGGGTATTATACCCCCTTTGTGTCGATTATAGGTCGAACTTAACTTCGTCTAACAATTTGATTGCAGCGCCGTGATATTCAGCAATTTCATCAAGCGAGATTTGATCGGCTTTGAAATCACCCCATGATGCCACAAGCTCAGAACGCTTAACGCCTTCTTTTACTGGGTACTCATAGTTAACTTCTGCATACATTTGTTGAGCTTTGTCGCCTGTTAAGAACTCCATTAGCTTCAATGCATTGTCTTTATTTGGCGAGTATTTCGCCATCGCCATACCACTTACGTTTACGTGAGTGCCCGTTGTATTTTGATTCGGGAAGTTAATGTAAACCGCATCAGCCCAAGCTTTTTGCTCTTTGTCATTAACCATCTTGCCGAGATAGTAGCTGTTACCTAACGATAGGTCACACAAGCCTTCGCTGATCGCTTTCACTTGGGCGCGGTCATTGCCTTGTGGTTTACGTGCTAGATTAGCTTTTACACCTTCTAGCCACTCYTTTGTCTCTGCTTCACCGTGATGAGCAATCATAGAAGAGACAAGCGATACGTTGTAAGGATGCTTACCACTACGAGTACAGATTTTACCTTTGTATTCTGCGTTTGCTAGGTCGATATAATCAAAATCATTACCTAGTTTACCTACGCGGTCACGAGAAGAGTATACGTTACGAGTACGCAGAGTTAGTGCAAACCATTCGTTCTCTTTATCGCGATATTGAGCAGGAACATTAGCGTTGATTACCTCACTGTCTACCGCTTGAACTACATCCTTGTCAGTCAATTCTGCTAGACGGCTAATATCGGTTGTTAACACTACGTCAGCCGGGCTGTACTCGCCTTCTTGCTGAAGTTTTTCTGCCAGACCTTTCTTAGCAAACTTTACGTTTACTTTGATGCCTGTTTCTTTAGTGAACTCATTAAACATCGGCTCAACAAGGAAAGGTTGGCGGTAAGAGTAAACGTTGACTTCTTCAGCGGCCATCGCTGGTGCTGCAAAGCTAGCTGCAATTGCTGAGAGAGTTAGCAGTTTTTTCATTGTTTCAGTCCCTTAATTCATAATGAGAACGTTTATCAGTTGCGTTATTATATTCATATTAATTCTGAAAACAATGATCTGATATAAAAAAACCTGCCATAAAAGGCAGGTTTTGATTAACTTTGTAACAAATAATTACTTAATACTAACAAACTCCGGGTAAGCACCCACACCACAATCATGCATGTCCATACCTTCTAGCTCTTCTTCTTCAGTGACACGAATACCGATTGTTGCTTTCAATACAGCCCAAACTGCAAGGCTTGCCGCGAACACCCAACCGAAGATAACTGCAGCCCCGAAAAGCTGAGCGCCAAATGTTGCATCACCATTACTTAGTGGCACTACCATTAAGCCGAAGAAACCACATACACCGTGAACAGAGATAGCACCAACTGGATCATCAATCTTAAGCTTGTCTAGGCCAATGATGCTGAATACGACTAGTGCACCGCCAACTGCACCGATAGCGACTGAATACACAGGTGAAGGAGATAGAGGATCAGCCGTGATAGCGACAAGACCCGCTAACGCACCATTGAGAATCATCGTTAAATCAGCTTTACCCCACGTTGTTTTACACACTAGCATTGCTGCAATAGCACCCGCCGCTGCCGCTGCGTTAGTGTTTAGAAAGATTTGACCTACCGCTGTCGCGTTCTCAAAATCTGAGACCATTAATTGAGAGCCGCCGTTGAAGCCGAACCAGCCTAACCATAGGATAAATGTACCTAGAGTCGCTAAAGGCATGTTGGAACCTGGAATTGGGTAGATTTCACCATTCTTACCGTACTTACCTTTACGAGCACCTAGCAATAGAACACCAGCCAATGCAGCCGCTGCACCTGCCATATGAACGATACCTGAGCCAGCAAAATCACTAAAGCCTGCTTCTGATAGGAAACCACCCCCCCACGTCCAATACCCTTCCATAGGATAGATAAATGCGGTTAGTGCAACAGAAAAAATAAGGAAAGACCAAAGTTTCATACGCTCAGCCACTGCACCCGATACGACAGACATCGCGGTAGCTACGAAAACAACTTGGAAAAAGAAATCCGACTCTAGCGAGTGGTCTGCACCCTCACCTTGAGTGCCGATTAGCGCACCAAATGATGGTAGCCAGCCACCTTCGCCATTGTCCACATACATAATGTTGTAACCCACGATGAGATAACACGTACATGCGATAGCGTACAAACAAAAGTTTTTAGTTAAGATTTCAGTGGTGTTTTTTGAGCGAACTAGGCCAGCCTCTAACATGGCAAAGCCTGCTGCCATCCACATGACGAGCGCGCCTGAAATAAGAAAGTAAAAAGTGTCTAGCGCGTAACGCAGTTCGCTGACTGTTGTTGCTAATTCCATAATATATTCTCCAATCCCTTAAAGTGCTTCAGCATCCATTTCGCCGTACGAATACGTACTGCTTGGGCTAGGTCGTACACAAATATTTTTCCGTCGCCAATCTTGCCGGTTTGAGCCGCATTAGTAATGGCTTCGATCACTCGGTCTACGTTGTCTGCGTGCGTGGCAATTTCCAACTTCACTTTCGGTAGAAAATCCACTTGGTACTCTGCACCGCGATATAATTCTGTATGCCCTTTCTGACGACCAAATCCTT
>ASHK01000450.1 GCA_000695745.1 Vibrio madracius
TAAACAAGCCTTAGTCGCGCTCGCTTACATGGCAGTAAAAAGAACGGCATAAATGAAAAGGCAGTGACGGAAAATCACTGCCCTTTTTTCATTCTTGAGGTCTGCTGAGTTTAATAGTATTTATCGCAGCCGTTATGAAGCTGAAGCTCCTCTTCCACTTCATCCACTGACAGCGCCCACTGTTCTTCGCTTCCAATGGGCTCAACCAGTACGGATTGAGACTGCTCATCCACCACTAGCACTTTCCCAGCACCGTGTTGTGATGCGACCCACATACCTTTTACCACATCTTTTATTTCCATACCCCCTCCCTCCTACTCATTTAGCTACGGACTGTTATAGGGTATAGATCAAAAAAGCCGATCTTAAAAAGATCGGCTTTTGCTCGTTAAGTTAAATGTAGGAATTTACTTAGCGAACTCGACACCAATTTCGATATCTTTATTGAGCGTTTCTAGCATGCCATCCAGTGCCGCTTTTTCGTAATCACTCAGTTCACCGTAGCTTAAAATAGCTTCCGCACCGTTTTTACCTAGTTTAACTGGTTGTGCGAAGAATGGTGCATGCTCACCATCACCCTCTACATAAGCACACTCAATAACGTTTTCTTCGCCTTGAAGACCTTTAACCAGAGCTAGACCAAAACGGCATGCCGCCTGACCCATAGACAAGGTTGCAGAGCCGCCACCCGCTTTAGCTTCAACAACTTCAGTACCCGCATTTTGAATACGCTTCGTTAAGGCTTCAACTTCTTCTGCGGTAAACTCTACCCCCTCTACTTGAGAAAGTAGCGGTAGAATAGTGACACCAGAGTGACCACCGATAACCGGGACACGAATCTCACCTGGATCTTTCGCTTTAAGATCCGCTACAAATGTCTCAGAGCGGATAACATCGAGTGTCGTCACGCCGAACAGTCTGCGCTTGTCGTAAACGCCTGCTTTTTTCAAGACTTCAGCGGCAATAGGCACAGTGGTATTAACAGGGTTTGTAATGATACCGACACAAGCCGTAGGACATACAACTGCAATTTTCTCTGCCAACGATTTAACGATGCCAGCATTAACATTAAATAAGTCCGAGCGGTCCATGCCAGGCTTACGAGCAACACCAGCGGAAATCAGAACCACATCTGCACCTTCAAGCGCAGGCGTCGGGTCTTCTCCCGCATAGCCTTTAATAGAGACAGGCGTTGGGATATGGCTTAGATCAGCAGCAACACCTGGCGTGACAGGAGCAATATCATACAGGGCTAGATCAGAACCAGCAGGAAGACGGTTTTTTAGCAATAAAGCTAGGGCTTGGCCGATGCCACCTGCGGCACCAATAACAGCTACTTTCATGGGAGTTCTCCTTGAGATTGAAATCTCTTATTAATAGTTTTGTAGGGTAATTTTTCATCGATTAGCTAAAAAGTTATAGCAATCACTAATCGATTACAATCAATTAACCTCAGCTTTGCGAGCTCGCGCAACTCACTGATTACGTGCTACTACGCTAACATGACAAAGCAAGGATGAGAACCCATTTTTCCCCTTGCTAATTATGAGGTTATCAGCATTGATATTAGTGATACCGTTGGCATAAACCATGGATTATTTGGTCAAGATCGCGGTTCTGTGCCACAATAGCCGGATCACTGCTAGTTGAACAAATATAAGAGGCGTTTATGCGCAATAATGACAAACAAGAACAACCTAGTTCGCGCGTTTAAGGCGTTACTAAAAGAAGAGCGTTTTGGTTCACAGGGCGAGATTGTCGACGCATTAAAAATTGAAGGGTTTGAGAACATCAACCAATCAAAAAGTGTCACGTATGTTGACTAAGTTTGGCGCAGTGAGGACCCGTAATGCCAAAATGGAGATGGTGTACTGCCTTCCCGCTGAACTAGGGGTACCGACTGTCTCCAGTTCACTACGTGAATTAGTTCTTGATATTGATTACAACAACGCGATTGTCGTTATCCATACTGGCCCAGGTGCGGCACAGCTTATTGCTCGATTACTCGATTCACTAGGTAAAGCCGAAGGTATCTTGGGCGTCGTTGCCGGTGACGACACCATTTTCATTACTCCGACCCTTAACATTTCTACCCAACAGCTGTTTGAGTCAGTCTGTGATCTATTTGATTACGCTGGTTAAGTTTTAAACATTAACAATTAGAATAAAGTATCACGGAACATGATTGTTCCGTGATTTATATCACATCTTGATAAATAGAAAGGTAACGAACAGACCTATTCTAATTAATTGTTTTTATTGAACTACACACTAAAAACAGCTATCTATTCATATCTTCTAATACAGACAAATCGCCTATATTCATTAACAATTCAGTAATTTTCTGCCAATTTTTTTGGTATGATTGCGCCACTTTTTCAACATATGGATTGAGAAAGATGCCGTTTCCACATAGGAAACCTCTGAATACATCTATAGTAATCAGGGCTAATAATGAATAAGGAAGGGAAATTCATGGCATTTAAGAAACTTGTTAAAATTGGTGCTATTGCCGCTGCCGTTATGGGTGCTGGCGCTGTTAACGCTCAAGAGTTCATCACAATTGGTACAGGTTCGGTAACAGGTGTTTATTACCCAACTGGTGGCGCAATCTGTAAGCTTGTGAATAAAGGCCGTAAGGAACACAATATTCGTTGTTCAGTAGAGTCCACTGGTGGTTCTATCTACAATGTCAACACTATGCGTGCTGGTGAGTTAGATTTCGGTATCGTTCAATCTGACTGGCAATATCACGGCTATAACGGCACAAGCAAATTTGAAGAGCAAGGCCCATACAAAAAGCTTCGCGCAATGTTCTCTCTGCACACAGAACCATTCAATATTATTGCTCGCACTGACGCTGGTAATCGAAAACGTGACTGACCTTAAAGGCAAACGCGTAAACATCGGTAACCCAGGTTCTGGTGACCGTGCGACAATGGGCGTTGTTATGGATGCTATGGGCTGGACTAACGATGACTTTAAACTGGCATCAGAACTAAAAGGTTCAGAACGTTCTCAAGCACTTTGTGACAACAAAATCGACGCATTCGTCTACGTAGTTGGTCATCCAAACGGATCTATCAAAGAAGCGACAACATCTTGTGATGCTAAACTTGTTCCGGCAACTGGCGCACAGATCGATGAGATCGTAGCGGCTAACCCATACTACGCATACAGTAATGTACCGGCCGGTATGTACCGTGGCACAGACCAAGATGTGAAAAGCTTTGGTGTGGCGGCAACGATGGTAACCACATCAGACGTTTCTGATGAAGTGGCTTACAACGTCGCAAAAGCTGTATTTGAAAACTTTGATACGTTCAAGCGTCTACACCCTGCATTTGCTAACCTGAAGAAAGAAGACATGGTTCAAGCTGGTCTCTCTATCCCTCTTCACCCAGGTGCAGAGAAGTACTACAAAGAAGTTGGTCTTCTGAAGTAAGACTGCTCAGTAGGGGAAGGCTCCCTTCCCCTACCTCTCTTCTGCTATGAGTATCACTCAACACAATCAACACCCATTCATAGGATTGGTGTAGCTAATTGGGCTCTTTTTCCAAGCCCGTCATTTATAGAGCCTCAAGAAACACAACTAAAACCACACGTTTGCATCTATTGACTACAATGTTAAATGCAAAATATGGTTCGTTCGCTTTGTTTAAAAACACTGGACCATAAAATAATAAAGGATAAAGTACATGACGCAGACAACACAACCGTCGCAAGATGTGCAAGAAATGGTCGCACAAGCCGATACTGGAGCAAGGAACCCGAAAGGCATTCCCGCAAAAATCCTCTGGTTTGTTCCATTATGCTGGTCACTATTTCAACTTTGGTACGCGTCTCCACTACCGTTCATTTTTAACTTTGGCGTACTAAACGACACAGAAGCACGTTCAATTCACTTAACGTTCGCTATATTTCTCGCGTTCACCGCTTACCCAGCAATGAAGAATTCACCACGCGATCGAATTCCCGCTGTCGACTGGATTTTAGCACTGGCAGGTAGTTTTTCTGCTGCCTACATTTACCTCTTCTATACTCAGTTAGCAGGCCGCTCAGGTGCACCAACGACCATGGACATTGTCGTTGCCTGTACTGGTATGGTTCTACTCCTTGAAGCGACACGTCGTGCTTTAGGGCCACCGCTAATGGTCGTCGCTGCAGTGTTCTTGTTGTATACCTTCGGTGGTCCTTACATGCCGGATGTTATCGCTCACAAAGGCGCAAGCTTAAACAAAGCGATGTCGCATCTGTGGCTAACAACAGAAGGTGTCTTTGGTGTTGCACTCGGTGTCTCAACATCATTTGTATTCTTATTCGTGTTATTTGGCGCCATGCTTGAGCGGGCCGGAGCGGGTGCTTACTTTATTAAAGTCGCATTCTCTCTATTAGGTCATATGCGTGGTGGTCCAGCAAAAGCTGCGGTTGTGGCATCAGGTCTGTCAGGCTTGGTTTCTGGTTCTTCCATCGCGAACGTAGTCACCACAGGTACCTTTACCATACCTCTTATGAAGCGTGTGGGTCTTCCGTGGACGAGGCTGGGGCTGTGGAAGTGGCTGCATCAACCAACGGGCAGCTAACGCCACCGATCATGGGTGCTGCGGCATTCTTGATGGTTGAGTATGTGGGCATTTCTTACGTTGAAGTTATCAAAGCAGCATTACTACCCGCGTTAATTTCTTATATTGCACTTATTTACATTGTTCACCTTGAAGCATGTAAAGCTGGTATGAAGGGGCTTCCTCGCCGTCACAACCCAACACTGATTCAAAGCCTGCTGTCGTTTACGGGCACTATCCTAGGCCTCTGCGTCATTAGCGCTATCGTTTACTATGGTATCGGTTGGACCAAAGGTGTGTTTGGTGATGCAGCAACACCTATTGTGGGTCGCTTTACTGCTCTCTTATATCGCACTGTTGCGTATTTCAGCTAAATACGCAAAAGAAGGCGGCATTGAAATTGACGCAGAACTTACGGAAGTGCCAGACCCAGGTCCAACGATTAAATCTGGTCTGCATTTCCTATTACCGATCGTGGTTCTTGTATGGTGTCTGACTGTAGAGCGCTTTTCTCCGGGGTTATCGGCATTCTGGGCCACCGTCTTTATGATCTTTATTCTGATCACCCAGCGTCCATTAATCGCTATTATGGCAAAAACTAATGATGTTCAAGCGGAGATCAAAGCCGGCTTTGTCGACTTGGCGGAAAGCTTAGTATCAGGCGCAAGAAATATGATTGGTATCGGTGTAGCGACCGCAGCGGCAGGTACTGTCGTGGGTGTGGTGACGTTAACAGGTATCGGCCTTGTCATGACTGACTTCGTTGAGTTTATCTCTGGCGGTAGCATTATATTGATGTTGTTGTTCACCGCTATCATCTCCCTAATTCTGGGAATGGGTCTGCCGACGACAGCTAACTACATCGTGGTTTCTACTTTGATGGCACCAGTAATCGTGACGTTGGGGGCTGCGCACGGTCTTATTATCCCGCTGATTGCCGTTCACTTGTTCGTGTTTTACTTTGGCATCTTAGCCGATGATACACCGCCAGTGGGTCTTGCCGCTTTTGCCGCTGCTGCGATTGCTAAATCCGATCCAATTCGAACGGGTATTCAAGGCTTTACCTACGATATTCGTACGGCGATTCTGCCGTTCATGTTCATCTTCAATACGCAGTTGTTAATGATAGGTATTGACTCCTGGTGGCACCTCGCACTAACGGTTATCTCCGCGATTATTGCCATGCTCATCTTCTCAGCGGCTACTCAAGGTTGGTGGTTCACCAAAAACAAGTGGTGGGAAACTATCTTGCTACTGGTCCTTACCTTTACCTTCTTCAGACCGGGTTTTTGGTGGGATATGGCGTTTCCTGCGAAAGTTCTTTCGCCAGGTGTTGAGATAGCTCAAGTTGTTGAGAAGCTAAATGTTGGACAATCCATCGAGTTGCGCGTTGCTGGTGAAACGCTCGAAGGTAAGTACGTTGAAAAAACCGTTCGACTGCCTTTTGACGACAACGCTGTCACCGCAGAAGAGCGTATCGCTTCGATGGGTCTCATGCTCGACAAAGATGCTGATAAAATGATCATCGATATGGTTGAGTTTGGAAGTCCAGCAG
>ASHK01000451.1 GCA_000695745.1 Vibrio madracius
TGTCCTGGTGACGTTATGGTCAGCAACGCTCATTGGGTCAATACCACCAGTGACTGGAAACATCGTATCGATCAACTCATCACTAGCGCCAGTAGTGAAAGTGTTCTGGAAATCGCTATTTTGGCTGACGCGAGAGCCGTCGCAGGTAACCTTGAGTTATTAACGCCGGTGAAACAGCACTTGCAGCAGCAAATGGAAGGTCAAGAGACCATCCTAACCGAGTTCACTCGCCCAGCTCTCAACTTTGCGGTGCCTCTGACTCTGTTTGGTAATGTCAAATCATCAAAACAAGGGGTAGATCTTAAACAAGGTGGTATCTTCCCAATCGTTCATGGGGTGCGCGCCATCAGCCTTGAGTATGGCATTAACGAAACCAACACCTTTGAGCGCATCGAGCAGTTGGTCAGTAAGCAAGTTTTGGAAACCTCCACCGCAGAAAACTTGGCCGAGGCGCTCAAGCATTTCTTTAAACTCAGGCTACAACAGCAGTTATCACATCACGACATGAGCAATGCGATTCAACTTAATGACCTAGAACGACCAGAGCGAGATCTGTTGCGTCATGGATTCCATGTCGTGAAGAAATTCAAACAGTGGCTGGGGTATCACTACCAAATACGTCACTAACTTCAGCGGAGCAAAGCAGTACCATGAACATCATTTCAAGAGCTTATTGGCGCTATCATTTACGGCACTCAATACATCGGTATTTGTTTGCACGCCCTATACACAATGAGTATGTGTCCCTAGATTGCGAGACCACAAGCCTAGATCCAAGGGTGGCCGAGATCGTCACCATCGCCGCAACGAAAATCATTGATAACCGAATCATTACTAGTGACCCATTTGAAGTGCGTTTGTCTGCCCCCAAATCGCTAGGAGAAGACTCAGTGAAAATTCACCATATTACTCACGATGAACTCAAACACGGTATTAGCGAAAAACAGGCGATATCAGCGTTGTTAGACTTTATCGGTAATCGCCCTCTTATCGGCTATCACATCCGATATGACAAGAAGATCCTTGATCGTGCAGCAAAAAAACATCTCGGATTCCCACTACCCAACGAACTTATTGAAGTCAGTCAAATGTACAACGATAAACTCCTCAAGTTGCTTCCCAATGGCTACTTTGACCTGAGTTTGGAGGCCATCTGTCGACATTTACAGATTCCTAGTTACCGCAAACACAATGCGCTGGAAGATGCAAAAGCCGCGGCCATGGTGTATCTCAAGCTAACGCGAGGCTCACTTCCTCCCTTTCGTCCGATGAGCTAATGACATCAATCCATCAGAATGCGACTTAGCTCTCATTAACATGGAATTGTAACTCATTAATTTTGCTTACCTTTCCAATACTAAGCCTAAAGTCTAATTGCTGAAAAACCCAATCTAGTCGAGAGTTAATACACGATCTAGTTCAGCCCTAGTCAAGAAAGCTCAATTCACAAGGAGAGAAGCAATGAGTGAAGTTCATGTTTATCCGGTTAAAGAAAATATTAAAACAAACACTCACGCGGATGACGACACTTACCTATCCATGTACCAACAATCCGTCAGCGATCCTGAAGCCTTCTGGGGTGAGCATGGTAAAATCGTTGATTGGATTAAACCATTTACCAAAGTTAAACAGACTTCGTTCGACACAGGACACGTCGATATTCGCTGGTTTGAAGATGGTACTCTTAACGTCTCTGCTAACTGCATAGACCGTCACTTAGCAGACAAAGGCGATGAGGTTGCCATTATCTGGGAAGGCGACAACCCAGCAGATGATAAGACACTAACGTTCAATGAGCTTCATAAAGAAGTCTGTAAATTCTCAAACGCACTGAAAGCGCAAGGCGTTCATAAGGGTGATGTCGTTTGTCTCTACATGCCAATGGTACCAGAGGCGGCCATCGCGATGTTGGCGTGTACTCGTATTGGTGCTGTTCATACTGTGGTATTCGGCGGTTTCTCTCCTGAAGCACTTTCTGGACGTATTATCGACTCTGATGCCAAGGTGGTGATTACCGCAGATGAGGGCGTACGTGGCGGCCGAGCCGTTCCACTGAAGAAAAATGTTGATGAAGCCTTGACGAATCCAGAGGTGAAAACCATCAGCAAAGTGATGGTGCTAAAACGCACTGGCGGTGATGTTGAATGGCATGATCATCGTGACGTGTGGTGGCATGAAGCGACAGCGCAAGCTTCTGATGTTTGTCCCCCAGAAGAGATGAAGGCGGAAGACCCACTGTTTATTCTGTACACCTCTGGCTCGACTGGTAAGCCAAAAGGTGTACTTCACACCACAGGTGGGTATCTCGTGTATGCCACCATGACCTTCAAATATGTTTTCGATTATCAACCAGGGGAGACCTTCTGGTGTACTGCTGACGTGGGCTGGATCACTGGCCACACTTACTTGGTTTATGGTCCACTGGCCAATGGCGCAAAAACCATTCTATTTGAGGGTGTGCCAAACTACCCTGATACCAGTCGCATGAGTGAAGTGGTGGATAAGCATCAGGTTAATATTCTTTATACTGCGCCCACGGCAATCCGCGCTTTGATGGCGAAAGGCGATGAAGCAATTAAAGGCACAACCCGTGATAGTCTGCGTATCATGGGCTCGGTTGGTGAACCTATCAACCCAGAAGCCTGGGAATGGTATTACAAGACGATTGGCAACGAGAAATCACCCATTGTTGATACGTGGTGGCAAACCGAAACGGGTGGCATCCTGATTACCCCGCTTCCAGGAGCTACTGAACTTAAGCCCGGCTCTGCAACACGTCCATTCTTTGGTGTACAGCCAGCCCTTGTGGACAACATGGGCAACATTATTGATGGAGCGACAGAAGGCAACTTAGTCATTCTAGACTCATGGCCTGGACAGATGCGTACCGTGTATGGTGACCATGACCGTTTCGAGCAAACCTACTTCTCAACGTTTAAAGGCATGTACTTTACAGGCGATGGCGCTCGTCGAGACGAAGATGGCTACTACTGGATTACGGGTCGTGTTGATGACGTGCTTAACGTCTCTGGTCACCGTATGGGAACGGCTGAAATCGAATCTGCTTTGGTGGCCTTCGATAAGATTGCCGAAGCGGCCATTGTTGGCATTCCACACGATATTAAAGGTCAGGCTATCTACGCCTACATCACACTCAATGACGGCGAGTTCCCATCAGCAGAACTGCACAAAGAAGTGAAAGATTGGGTAAGAAAAGAAATTGGCCCAATTGCTACACCGGATGTCCTTCACTGGACAGACTCACTACCGAAAACTCGTTCTGGCAAAATTATGCGTCGTATTCTTCGTAAAATAGCCACTGGTGATACCAGCAACCTCGGTGATACCTCGACACTCGCGGATCCAAGTGTGGTCGATAAGCTCATCGCAGAAAAAGCC
>ASHK01000452.1 GCA_000695745.1 Vibrio madracius
CGTCATCAAAAAATTGCAACTTATCGACTTTGATAAGCTCTTTTTTCGGATTCGCCGCTGACTTGTCCACTTTCAGGCGTACTTTACGTCCCACCATAAGTTCAGCCAGTTGCTCTTTATTCGTTTGGGAGGTCACGACGTGTTCAACCATTGTGCCCTGACGCATCACCGAAATATTGTCGGTAATCGCCAGCACTTCACGCAGTTTGTGCGTGATGATCATGATGGTCGTGCCTTGAGCGCGTAGCTTATCTAAGATGCGAAATAAGTGATCGGCTTCTTGTGGGGTGAGCACCCCGGTAGGTTCATCAAGAATCAGGATTTTTGCACCACGATATAGTGCTTTTAGAATTTCGACGCGCTGCTGAAGTCCAACTGGTAGTTCACCAACGACGGCATCAAGAGGTACTTCAAGTCCATAATCTTGTGCTAGAGCTTTGAGCTTCTTACGCGCTTTGCTCAAGCTTTCATGTAACTGCCATCCATCTTCGGCACCGAGAACAATGTTCTCTAATACGGTAAAGGTTTCCACTAACATAAAATGTTGGTGAACCATGCCAATACCTGCTTTGATAGCTTCTTGAGAGTTCGCGGGCTTGTAGGGCGCGCCGTTCACTGTCATTTCACCAGCATCGGCATGATAAAATCCGTAAATAATACTCATAAGAGTGGACTTGCCAGCACCATTCTCACCAATGATGCCGTGAATCGTGCCTCAGGAACCCTTAGATCAATAGCTCGGTTAGCGTGAACAGCCCCAAAGCGTTTATCTATCTGTTTCAGTTCGATGGCAATAGATTGTCCATTTGTCACTAGATACTGCCTTATAATTATACGCCGCTGTTTTTAGGCAGCGGCGTTGTTATATTTACTTAGATTATTGATAGTAAAGACAAAATAAGCCAAGTCTTTCATTCTGTTTCAGTGTGCTTAGAAGTTACACGTGTTATCTGACATGTAGTCATGAATTTCAATTTTTCCTGCGATAATGTCCGCTTGAAGATTATCTAGGTATGACTTCATCTCTGGAGTGATCAAATCTTTGTTGTACTCATCGTAAGCCCATTCGACCGCGCCGTCTTTTAGGCCAAGTACTTTGATGCCAGCTTCCCAAGTACCGTTTTCAGCGTCTTCCCAAGTGTTGTAAGCCGCAACACCGACTTTCTTAACCATCGACGTTAGCATAGTGCCTGGTTGTAGGTGGTTTTGGTTTTGAGTCAACACCGATTGCGTAGTTACCCGCGTCTTTAGCAGCTTGGTAAACCCCCATACCCGTACCACCCGCTGCTGCGTAGATAACGTCAACGCCTTTAGAGAATTGAGATTTAGCAAGCTCTGAACCTTTCGCTGGGTCAGCGAAAGCGGCAGGAGTAGAGCCTGTCATGTTTTGGAATGTTTCGATTTCCGGATTCGCATATTGTGCACCTTGACGATAACCACACTCGAACTTACGAATCAACGGGATGTCCATACCACCAACAAAGCCGACTTTGCCTGTTTTAGACGCTTTTGCTGCCAATGCCCCAACAAGGAAAGAACCTTCGTGCTCTTTAAACACGATAGATTGAACGTTTGGCTTATCAACAACCATATCGATGATAGTGAATTGAATATCAGGGAATTCAGTGGCCACTTTCTCTACAGCAGATGCCATGTTGAAACCAACAGCAACGATAGGTGTGAAGCCACGGCTTGCAAGACGACGAAGACCTTGCTCACGTTGTGCTTCGTTTTGCGGTTCAAATTCACGAA
>ASHK01000453.1 GCA_000695745.1 Vibrio madracius
CGCCATTGTTTGGTTATATTGGTCTGCGCGGCTGATGATGGCTTCTGCCAATAAAGGGGTATTTTTCATCAACCGACGCACTAGCCAAGGGGCTTTAGGTGGGCGTTTGACATAACCTTTCTTTTGCGACAACACCACAGTGATGACCTTAGCGCCTCTTTTGTATGCTTCAATCACTGGAATCGAATCACCGACGCCTCCATCAATCATCTTTCTGCCATCAACATTTATTGGCGTTCGGTAAGCAACAGGCACTGAGCATGATGCCTTTAGAATCATCTCCAAATTACTTTCTGATCCTAATGTGTAGACAGGTGTTCCTTTATTTACGTCAGTTGTCACGATATGGAAAGGAGTAGGCTGCTGGTTAAATGCCTGCATATCATAGGGATAATGTATTGCGATATGATCCCACAGCCAGTCTAGATCTAACAAATGACCACCTTTGGCGAAGTTACGAAAGTTGATAAATTCCGGGCGACACGAGTAATCCGCAATGATGGTGTAGGTTCGGCCTCGTTGATTAGAAAGCCAAGAAGCGATATTGGTCGCGCCAGCCGAGACTCCAATACAAAAATCAAAAGGATTATAGTTATGATCGATAAAGCCATCTAACACCCCAGCGGCAAAGATGCCTCGCATAGCGCCGCCTTCTACGACTAAAGCATGTTTTGTATTCCGTAACATGAAAAATTGGCTCCCTTAGCGTTTATCAGGTGTATCCCTTTGCTCTAAGATATCAGCTATTACTGCGTTGAACACTGACTGCTCGACCTGTCCAGATCTTGACTAAGCAAGCCAGCTAACTACGCTTATGGTAATCAACAATAAAGACACACGCTAAATAAATCATATAGATAAGTGGAGCTATTATGTCAATTGCGCCGATTGCAAACAATGTCAGTGAACTGATCGGTGACACCGATCTGGTCAGAATTAATAGTCTTTCAGAGATATCAGGTTGCAATATTCTTCTTAAATGTGAACAGCAGAACCCCGGTGGCTCAATTAAAGATAGAGCCGCCCTTCAGTTGGTGACAGATGCCATTGAAGCTGGAAAACTCAAACCAGGTATGACCATCGTCGAAGGCACTGCAGGAAATACTGGTATTGGATTGGCGCTAGTCGCTAAGTCTTTGGGTTATAAGATGCTAGTAGTAATGCCAAAAGGGCAGGCGAAAGAAAAAGAAAGGATGATTTACCTTTATGGTGCCGAATTATTGTTGGTCGATCCCTGTCCGTTTTCAAACCTTGAACATTTTTACCACACCGCAAAAAGGATTGGTGAGGAAAATGACGATTATTGGTGGGCTGATCAATTTGAAAACCTCAGCAATTATCGAGCGCACTATTTCCACACTGGGCCTGAGATCTGGCGACAAACTGAAGGAAACATAGATGCATTAGTGTCTGCGGTGGGAACTGGCGGTACTATTGCTGGAAACTCTCACTACCTCTCGCAGCAACAACCCAATCTCAAAACGTGGTTGGTTGATCCTGATGGTTCAGGTATCTACTCTTTTCTAAAAAATGGTGACTATCAGTCGCATGGGAGTTCGTTTACCGAAGGGATAGGTATTATGAGAACGGTAGAGAATTTCAGGCAGGCAAAAATCAATCACGCAATTACTTTGCCTGATCAGGACTTAGTGACTATCTCTCGTTTGGTAGCGGAACATGACGGCATTGTTCTTGGCAGCAGTTCGTCATTGAATGTTGCGGGAGCGCTGTATACCGCTGCGAGAATGGGCAAAGG
>ASHK01000454.1 GCA_000695745.1 Vibrio madracius
TCAGCTCCGCACATTTATAGGCTGCGATGCCACCGCTAATGCCTAAGAGTATTTTCTTTCCAGCTAATGTTTGCATAACCAGCTCCTTAAATTTTTCTGCGGCTAAGATACCAAATGCGTTGATGTCCCGCCACTTTCAAGGGGCTTACTGTCTAAAGTACTTTTTGATAAACCGCATAGTTACATAGCAATACGTACTGATTCGCAGCTTCTATGCTGTCATCTGTCTATTTCTGGCAAATTAAGTAATAAAGCAAAGACCCAAGGTCTAGCTCAAATTTCCATTATGGTTCTAAAACACTTACCCAGTAAATCATTGCCGCGAGAGAAGCTACTAAATAGAGGAAGTCATGCGCTTAGTGATGCTGAGTTGCTGGCTATCTTTTTGCGCACCGGCACAAAGGGGATGAATGTACTGCAGTTGGCTGATGCCTTGTTGTCAGATTTCGGCTCACTGAGAGCGTTGTTTACGGCTAATCAGGAGGTGTTTTGTCAGCGAAAGGGGTTAGGTTTGGCAAAATATGTTCAATTACAAGCTGTATTGGAAATGAGTCAGCGTTACTTAAGCGAGACCATACAGCGAGGAGACAGCCTAAATAGTCCAGAACAAACCAAACATTATTTAATGAGCGTTTTGCGAGATCGGCATAGAGAGGCTTTCTATGTTTTGTTCTTAGATAACCAAAATCGTGTCATTGCTGGTGAAATTATGTTTGAAGGGACCATAGATGCGGCATCGGTTTACCCACGGGAAGTGGTAAAGCGAGCCCTGTATCATAATGCGGCGGCGATTATCTTGTCTCACAACCACCCTTCAGGTGTGGCTGAGCCAAGCCAAGCGGATAGACGGATTACCAGACGGTTAACCGATGCACTTGGTCTGGTTGATATTCGAGTTTTAGATCATTTTGTCGTGGGGGATGGCGAAGTAGTCTCTTTTGCCGAAAGAGGCTGGATTTAATGGCTTAAATAGTGGAAAGTACATTTTATTGCAATAACTGTGATACAGAGCTTTTGTTTTGGTGATTTTCTGCTATGATTCGCGCACTAAATTATCAACCAACATCAGCTCAAAGTGAAAAAGATCAGCAAATCCTTAAAAAAGGATCTGTTCGGGTCTTGAGCAATGCATGTCAAGTTAGTATAATGCGCGACCTTTGATAGCCTTGTATGGGTATTCCATAATGGTTATGGCCTCTTATAATTGAGGTTCGGCCACCAAGGTTGATATCGAGCTGAAACGATTTGGAGAAGACATTCATGTCCCGAGTATGCCAAGTAACTGGTAAGCGTCCTGTAACGGGTAACAACCGTTCACACGCACGAAATGCTACCAAGCGTCGTTTTCTGCCGAACCTACAAACTCATCGTTTCTGGGTAGAAAGCGAAAAACGCTTTGTTAAACTACGTCTAACCGCTAAGGGTATGCGTATTATTGATAAGAAAGGCATCGATGCTGTTCTTGTTGATATCCGCGCTCGTGGCGAGAACGTATAAGAGGAATTAAGCAATGGCTAAAGGCATTCGTGAGAAAATTCGCCTAGTATCTTCTGCAGGTACTGGTCACTTCTACACAACTGACAAGAACAAGCGTAACATGCCAGGCAAATTTGAGATCAAAAAGTTTGATCCAGTTGTTCGCCAACACGTTATGTACAAAGAAGCTAAAATCAAGTAATTGATAAGTTTCTACTTGTTAAGTATTGAAAACCCAGCTTAGTGCTGGGTTTTTTATTATCTAAAGCATCATAAAAGCGCTTAGAGCGCGCCTTCAAAGCCGAGTTGACGCCATGCTTCATAAGCGATGATTGCTACGGCGTTAGATAAATTCAAACTACGAGCGTCCGGCATCATTGGAATACGAATTCGTTGCTCCATAGGCAAGCTTTCAATTACTTCTGCTGGGAGTCCGCGAGTCTCCGGTCCAAATAAGAGTACATCACCTTGCTGATATTGAGCGTCGGTATGATGTCCTGTTGTTTTTGTGGTGCAGGCAAATAAGCGGTAGTCAGGATTATGCTGTTCGAGGTAAGCGATAAAAGCGGCGTAGTCTTTATGACGTTTCACGCGCGCTAGGTCGTGGTAGTCAAGACCGGCACGACGCACTTTCTTTTCTTCTAAATCAAAACCAAGCGGTTCAATTAAGTGTAAGTTTGCGCCGCAGTTAGCACAAAGTCGGATGATGTTTCCGGTGTTTGGCGCAATTTCAGGCTCGTAAAGGGCAATATCAAACATAGTGGATGTCGACTCAAATCAAATCATGGGGTGAGTATACCTGAAGTGATGATAACGTGAGGCGACTAATTACAATAATGACATCATCCCAAAGCATAACATCATCCTTGCGTATGCAGGGATCTCCCTAAAGCGATCACTCGACCTTAAGAAAATTCCTGCCTACACATGCACACAGCAAGTAGAATGACGAGCGAGCCAAAAGATACTCGTTCCCTGATTACAGTTTATCAGTCACTGCTAATGTTGCCGCCAACATATCGCGACCAAACATAATGCTTCGCTCTGGTGACCAACCGTAGAAAGGATCAGGATAGTTGTTGTTATCCTTAAATGGCATTTCAATGGTGTAAGACAGGCACTTAAATTGCTCTGCAACCCAATTAGATCCAACCGTTAGGTTAGCCTTGCCCGGTTCATCCTTATCATAGCCATAGTCATCTTGGAACTCAGGTGTGATGGTCAGTAGTGCTTGCTTGAATGCCGACTCTAGTGATGCCAAGCGTTCATCATAAGATGGTATACCTTCAGAACCCGCAGCAAAGTTGTATGGAATTGCTTCGTCGCCGTGGATATCAAGGAACATGTCCACGCCAGTTTTCAACATACGTTCGCGTACTAAGTAAACTTCAGGACTTTTCTCCATTGAAGGCGTTTGCCATTCACGATTAAGGTTCACGCCTATAGCGTTCGTTCTGAGGTGGCCGCGAATGCTGCCATCAGGATTCATATTTGGGACGACATAAACAACGGCTTGTTCGAGCAGGGCTTGAGCGGCAGTATCAGTGTCGTCAACAAGGCGTTGAATCATGCCTTCAATAAACCATTCTGCCATAGACTCGCCTGGATGCTGGCGTGCAATCACCCAAATGTTCTTTTTACCTTCTTCAGGCTCCCCAAACGTTAGCAACGACATATCGTTACCATCGAGAGTGTGGCCTAGGGTTTCAAGCGTGCAGTGATGTTCATTTTGAGCCATATGCAGTAAGTCGAGATGGCGATCGTAACTATAAGGTGCAAAGTAAGCGAAATACATTGAACCTCTCTCTGGAAGAACCGTGCAGCTCAATATGTCCCCATCGAACTCGCAAGGAATTCGGAACCACTCCTCACGGTCATAAGAGGCAACAATATCGTAACCTTCCAGCTCAGGTAGGCCGATTAGCTAATCAATAATTTAATTAG
>ASHK01000455.1 GCA_000695745.1 Vibrio madracius
TCGAATTAGACTAGTCGAATATGAGACACTCATCAATATTATTATCAATTAATCATGCTTCACATCACACTTGGTATTATCGAACCAAAACTACAATTGAAGGACAATAATAGGAAGGAATCAGATGCTAAATTCTATAATAAAACAAATTATATTTGTCTTCGCGCTTATTTCTCTCAGTGTATTCTTATTGTCTGTCAGCGCATACCGAAACGCACAACACATGACCGAACAAATCGACAGTGTTGAATCTCAAGTTATCGACCCTCTCAATCAGTTTAATCAATTAAGAAATCGTCTTTTGGAAGCGTCTAACTTAGTCGCGCTATACAACCCAGACACCTCGCGCCGGGATGAAAGCGTACGACAAAATGAAACCACAGCGGTAGACAGCAGTGAGCTCATTAATGAACTGGAGGCACTTGCTATTTGGCTATCAGCACTCGATATAGCAAGTTGGTTGCCAACTCTCGAGCAAGTTAAACTCGATACACTATCGACAACCCTAGCCAACTTCGTGCCTCTGATGGAGGCACAGCTCGCAAGTAAGGACATATCTGCGCAAGCCTCGATCGGTGCTCAGCGTAGTGCTGTTTTATACAGTCAATCGGCAGACACCATTGGGAATAACCTTAATAAACTCCAAGCAACGGAAGAGGTAAGAGAACGAGACATCCAATTTTTGCAGTTTCATTTTAATTCCGCCGATAAACTGATCCGTCAGATACTATTACTTACTACCGCAGATGAAGTTTGGGTGGTTAAATCCGGGCTAGACCGACACAACCGTATGCTTGAAAAGAAAATCGACTTCATCGCCAAGAAAAACCCGACATTTTCTCTCGAAGCAGCATCAATACTTGAGCCGCTATTTACAGCCATAAACTCCGCTGATGGAGTGCTGACACTACACCTAAATAACTTGGAGCAACAAAACGTGACTGTGGAGCAGCAAGCACTATTGATGCAAGCCAACAGCTCCCTTAAGAGCCAACTCAATGAAGTGGAAGCTCAGCTTGTTTTGATGACACAAAACAAGATAGATAGCTCACGCCAATCCGCCACGACGGCGACACAGGTGACATTAGGTCTGCTAGCAATGGCTTTGGTCATCGCCATAGGCGCGAGCTCACTGCTTACGCTTCGCATTCGCTCTGCTATGTCCAAGCTCATCACTTCTCTAACTCGTATAGCCAACGGACGTTTAACTAACGAAGATATACCCGTCAGTAAAGATGAGTTTGGGCAACTTAGCTTAGCAACGAACCAAGTGCAGAGCCACTTACTTAATATTGTCTCTCAGCTCCAATCTGGTTCTGAATCTTTGTTGTCAGCGAGTCATATTATTGCGACGCGCACAGAGCACACCGCGCAAGTCACTAACAAGCAGAATCTAAACATCGAGCGATGTCTGTTTCTCTGGAGCAAATGAATCTTGCCATTCAAGAAGTCGCGTCGGCCGCTACCTCTACTCAAGATGCCATTGGTCGAGCGAAACTTAACGGTGATGAGTGCGCGGGAGTCACTAACAACAGCATCAACTCTATATTGTCGCTTGCCGAACAACTTGGACAATGTGATAAGAAAATGGACAGCTTGCTAGAACGCAGTCAATCGGTTGAGTCTGTGTTACAAGTTATTCAAAACATTGCTGAGCAAACTAACCTTCTTGCACTGAACGCAGCAATCGAATCAGCTCGCGCAGGTGAACACGGTAGAGGGTTCTCTGTGGTCGCGAATGAAATTCGGCAATTGGCAGAGAAAACTCAAAACTCAACCTTGACGATTCAGTCTATTTTGGGTGACTTAAATGCTGAGATTGCTGATATCGCTACAGAAGTGCGTGAATGTGTGAGTCATTCGCAACAAAACGCTGACGATGCTACCTTAGTTGGAAACAGTTATTCCAAAGTACTTGAAGACATTAATATTGTTAACGGCATGAGCATTCAAGTCAGCGCATCCGCCGAAGAACAAAGCATAGTGGCACGACAACTCGTCGAAAGCATGAATGAACTTAAAGACGAGTCTGTGCAAATCAGTGACATGTGCCAGAAGACAGAGGCGCAGTGCCAAGAGCTAGAGAACGTCGTACAGATTAATACTCACATTATCCAAAGGTTCGATATTAGCGCGGGAACTGACATCAAACCCATCTAATTTAGAGCATTTATTGTTGACCACAAAAAAGGACAGTTTATTGACTGTTCCTTTTTATTTATTACGTTAAAACAGAACGTTACGCTTGCCCTCTACACTCGCTTTAAACACCGTCGTAGAGTTAAAAGGACGATTAGGTGTTACTAGTACTTGATCAGCGATATCTGGCATATTGACTTGATTTGGGTAACTTTGGGTCTCGAAACAAAATCCCATATGTGTACCAAACGGTTTGCCGAATGAATCTTTATGGTCGCCTAAGTGATTTCCAGTGTAGAACTGCATTGCGGGTCTATCTGACATCACCTCGAGGACAATTCCACCTGACTGCTCAAATGCCCACCCTACGGGTCTCAACCCCTCACCATTCAGAATAAAGCAATGATCATAGCCACCAGCGGAGACAAGCGCAGCTTCTTCAGTGGCAAAGCCCAAAGCAATTCGTTTCGGCTGAAGGAAGTCCATCGCAGTGCCCATCACGGAGCGTGATTGCGTAGGGATTTGTTCAGCATTAGTATCCCAGTACTCGTCAGCATCAATAGCCACTATATGCCCCTGAACATCGTGCTTGCCTCCACTTAGATTAAAGTAAGCGTGATGCGTCAGATTAACGGGACAATCATCGTCCGATTCAACCCAATAGTGAACCGTCAGTTCATTAGCGTCACTTAAACGATAGGTGACGCAAATCCTCAAATTGGCAGGATAACCACCCTCTCCTTTGTTTACCTGCGTCTCAAGCGTAACCCCCTGAGCGGCCAAGATAGTAACGTCC
>ASHK01000456.1 GCA_000695745.1 Vibrio madracius
GTCAAAAAATCGAACACGTTTGGCTAAAAAGACCAAAGTCTACAGCTTCAACACCAAGAGCGATGTTTGGTGGAAACAAAACCAAGGCAAGTTTGGTTACCTTGATGCCTGCATCTATCGTTTTGACAATGACTCGATTGAAGCCCTGTCAGCGCTCGTTACTCGCACTATGGATCTTTCGGTCATGATTACAGGCACTTCATTGTTTGTGGACACAGAGACTGGCTCAGCAGAAGTGACGGTTGAGGAGCTGCAAGACAAATGATCGAATTGAGGGAAGCGCTCAACCGTATTGGAGTTAATCAAATTCAGCTGGTCAGCATTCACTCTGAAGCGCTGGATAACTTATGTGAACGCGAAAACTTACTGTACGCAACAGCTCAAGAAAATAAGCCAGAATCGAGTCCCACTCACCTACTTCTAGGCCTTTTCACTAAGTTAAACGTTGAAGCTCTATCCTCAATTGAATCGCATGCAGTGCAGCTATCTGAAATGAAGTCGGTATTCGACCAACAGCTTGAAGAGAAACATGCCAAAGCATTTCGCCTGCCAGTGTTGGAAGAATTGCAACTTGTTACACACATATGGCTGTACATCCAGGGCTACTTGGGCATGGATTATAGTTTAGCCAACGATCACGCTACACAAACCAGTGACGCAATAAGTAGCTTGCTCGATCAAAATGCTGACGTGCTACGCACTGATTTTAATCAAAGCTATTACCTTGGTTTTAGAGAGTTTGAAGCAAACAAACCACCGTCTCTCGGATGGAAACGGTGGTTTGAGAAATGGCTTAACTAATTAGGTGTCATTACAGGTTGGCGTGAGGACCAAACACCTCATAATGAATCCTGTCGCGCTCAACGCCAATCGACTCTAGTTGCTTCACCACATGATCCATGAAGACTACCGGGCCACAAGTATAGAAGTGGCCAAAATTCGTCGGCAGAGCATCTTTCATTTGTGCTAGGTCCATTAGACCTATATTCGATTTGTTACTATCTTCTGCATTGAGTGGTTCGCGGTACCACACTTTATGATTCCAACCCTTTGCTGATACAATGGTGTCAACCTCATCGATAAATGAATGTTGTTGCTCGTTTTCACAGGCGTGCAAATAGGTCACCGGGTCGGTCTTGCCATCTTTTGCTAACTGTTGAAGCATCGCTTGCATTGGCGTACAACCTACACCAGCAGAAATCAGTACCACTGGCTTATTCATTTCTTTGTAGAAGAAGTCTCCCGCAGGAGGCAAAATTTCGATCACCGCACCGATTTCTACTTCATCGTGCAGATAGTGAGATACCAAGCCCTGTTGCTCACTGGTATTTCCTTCCTTTTTCACAGAAATGCGGTAGTTTTCACCATTTGGAGCTTGAGAAAGTGAATATTGGCGAATCTCTACATTCTCACCTTTTGAAGGCTTCACTTGTACACCTAGGTACTGTCCTACTTGGTAATCAAGAACTTTACCCCCGTCTTCAGGCGTTAGAACAAAGCTCATCACCAATTCAGATTCCGGCTTTTTATCGGTAACGACAAATCGACGAGTACCACGCCAACCGCCCGTTGCCTTTTCACGCAACTGATAAAGCTCTTCTTCACGGTCTATAAAAATTTGCGCTAAGAACAAGTATGCCTCAGTCCAAGCGTCTTCCACTTCTTTAGTAAAAGCATCCGGCGCAAGTTCTCGTAAGGTCTCGATAAGATGGTGTCCTACGATTTGATAATGTTCAGCTTTGATATTAAAACTGGTGTGTTTGTGGGCAATACGCTCTACGGCAGTAGTAAGCGCTGCCAAATTTTCTATATTCTTAGCATACGCAGCAACGGCTTCGAATAGAGCAACACTTTGACGACCTGTCTTTTGGTGCGTCATATTGAAGATGTCCTTAAGCTCAGGATTATGAGAGAACATTCTTTGATAAAAATGCTGGGTTAATGCAGGGCCTGCGGACTCAAGTAACGGGATAGTGCTCTTGATGATTTCGATATGGTTGTTATTTAGCATATACGCTCCCT
>ASHK01000457.1 GCA_000695745.1 Vibrio madracius
CAAGTACACAACATTGGTCGAAATCTGCCAAGATGATGAGCTTCCTGTTTTTCCATTGCCTAAAATGACGGTACGACTTTACCACGATGCCAGAGTCGCCGAGGTTTGTAATTGCGAGCAAACCGCTAGAGTAAATGCGCGTTATGATTATCCCAACGCCAAAATGTTGCAAAAAGACGAAAAATTTCAGTTCAATCAGTTTCTCGGTGATTGGCTAACTTTTTGCTTAAAAACGGAATTAGTCGAGCTCCGATCATGTATCGAAGCTAAAAAAGAATTAGATGTTCAGGTTTCTATATTTTGAAAATGACACCCAGTGATGAATCTCAGTTAAGTAGCGTCAGGTTGCTGCAATTGACCGACACGCATCTATTTGCACCGCAAGATGGCTGCTTACTGAGTGTTAATACCCAAGAGAGTTTTCATGCTGTTGTAGCTGAAGTCGTCGCACAAGGTCAGCGATTCGATGCCTTGCTAGCGACGGGGGATATTTCACAAGACCACACAGAAGCTTCGTATGAGAAGTTTGTTGCAGGAATAGAGCCATTAGCTCTTCCTTGCTATTGGTTGCCTGGCAATCATGATTATAAGCCTTGTATGAATAGTGTGGTGAGCTCCCCGCTTATCGAGGATGTTACTCATGTGCTCTTAGGCGATAAGTGGCAAGTCGTGCTGCTTGATTCTCAGGTTGTGGGAGTACCTCATGGCCGCTTAAGCGACGCTCAGCTTGAGTTCTTAGACCGTATGCTCTCCACCTACAGCGATAGACATACCTTGGTGCTTTTGCATCATCATCCATTATTGGTGAACAGCGCTTGGCTCGATCAGCACTCGTTAAAAGATGCCGATGAGTTTTGGAATGTGGTTGAAAAACATGACAATGTGCGTGCCGTGCTTTGTGGTCATATTCATCAAGAGTTAGATGAAATGCGTAATGGTGTGCGTGTGCTTGCGACGCCGTCGACTTGCGTGCAGTTTAAACCAAATTCGAATGAATTCGCGTTAGACATCCGCTCGCCAGGTTGGCGAGAATTAGAGCTAAAACAAGACGGTAGTCTACACACCGAAGTGAAACGTCTTGCCAACGGTTCGTTTAGACCTGACTTCAACGCGGAAGGCTACTAATGACGGATAAGAAGCCGCTACTTTTATATATTCATGGCTTTAACAGTTCACCTTTATCGGTGAAAGCACAGATAATGAAGGACTACTGCCAACAGCATCGCCCTGATATCAAAGTGTTAGTGCCGCAAATGCCTTGTTTCCCTCAACAAGCTGCTGAACGGTTAACACAATTGATAGAGCGCTATCATCACGACTATCAAATTGCACTCGTGGGCAGTTCGCTCGGCGGATATTTGTCGACGTGGCTTAATGATAAATATGGATGTAAAACGGTATTAGTCAATCCCGCGGTAAAACCTTATGAGCTGTTGCTTGATTTCCTCGGTGAGCAGGAAAATCCTTATACTCATGAGTGTTATACTCTTGAGCATAAACACATTGACGAGCTAAAGGCATTGGATGTGCCAGTGCTTAGAAATCCGGATGACTTTTGGTTACTGCAACAGGAAGGGGATGAGGTCTTAGATTATCGCCAAGCAGTAGCAAAATATCAGCACAGTAAGCAAACGGTGGAAGCTAATGGCGATCATAGCTTTATCGGTTTTGAGCGCTATCCAGAAAGGATAATTGAGTTCTTAGCACTTTAAAGTGATTGTTTTTTCGTCTCTGCTTGAGGAGACAGTCATAAATTTATCCCCAACTTTGGCTTGAAACTTGACAACACTTCCTCAGAGCCAGAGTATGATGTGTCTGTACTTACGCGTAAGCCTTGGAAGTTTGTCATCTTTTGATAGTAAAGTGTCTTCTAACAGGCGTGGTATAAAGCCACAATCTCTATTTTTGCTGCTAAGTATCAATCTTTATTTGAGTAAAATTTCCGTATTATGACAGAACAATATAATGCTGGAGCCATTGAGGTCCTCAATGGGCTTGAGCCAGTACGTCGCCGACCAGGGATGTATACGGATACAGTGCGCCCAAACCACTTGGGCCAAGAAGTCATCGAT
>ASHK01000458.1 GCA_000695745.1 Vibrio madracius
AACCGCTCAAAACGTCGCCAATATTAATACGCCGGGATACAGCCGCCAGCAAGCAATGACGGCCTCGTTAGCGGGAGGAAAATACGACAAAACCAGTCCTGGTATGGGCGTGGAAGTGACCAGTATTCGCCGAGTGACGGATCAGTTTTTAGTGAAGCAGACATGGTCGACAGCCAGTGCCGCTAACTACGCTTCTGGTTATGCCATCGCAATGGGTCAATTGGAAAATATGCTGGGTGCAGATGGGTTCAGTTTATCGGCGGGACTAGATTCGGTGTTTGCCGCGCTGAATGATGCCACGACCAAACCAGAATCAACCCCGTTACGCCAACAAGTGATTAATGAATCAGAAGCATTGGCACGTCGTTTCAACACGTTAACCGAATCGCTGCACAGTCAGCACAAAGATGTGCATGATCAGCGTAATGCCGCTATCTCTCATGCCAACAGTTTGCTGTCCAATATTGCTGATGTGAATAAGCAAATCGTTGAAATGCAAGGGGCAGGTGGCAACCCGGCACAGTTAATGGATACACGTGATAGGCTGGTTGGCGAGCTTTCTCAAGTTATGGAAGTTAAGACCACCGATCAATCCGACGGCAGTATTCAAGTATCGCTTGCTTCGGGGCAACCTTTAGTCATGGGGGGAGACGCCAGCGAGATCAAAGCGCTGTCTGATCCTAGCGACCCTTATCTTGCCGATATCCATATCGAGTTTGGCAACCAAACCTTTGCAGTGAAAGGTGACCTTGGCGGTAAGTTGGGAGCACTGAACGACTATCAAGTCGATGTCCTCAAACCCTATCAAGATGCCATTGATGACATGGCGCGCAACTTAGCGGATGAGTTTAACGCGGTTCTAGCTGCGGGTCAGGATCTCAACGGTAATGCGGGTAAACCTCTATTTAGTTACGACCCTGCTAACCCTGCAGCAAGCTTAACCATTACCGACATTAAACCAGAAGAACTGGCTTTTTCTGGCGACGGTAATCCAGGCAACAGCGACAATCTGAAAGATTTGATCGCCATTAGTAACAAGCCGGTGGCGATTACTGGTTTTGGCTCGGTATCGCTCAATGATGCGTTTACCGCCATGGTGGGAGAAACGGCGATAAGAGCACGCCAAGCAGAATCTGACTATCAGGCAAAGCAGGGAATGTTCGAACAGTCTTTGGCTGCTCGCGACAACGTCAGTGCGGTGAATAGTGATGAGGAAGCCGCTAATTTGATGACGTTCGCCAATGCGCACAACGCCAATATGAAGGTAATCAGTACGGCCAATCAGCTGTTCGATTCCGTTTTGCAGTTATTTTAAGGAGTCTGTATGAGAATCAGTGATACCCAGTTTAGCCAGATGATGCTGCAAAGTTTGCAGACTAATAATGCCGGCCTTGGCAAAGTGCTACAACAGATGGCAACCGGTGATCGGTTGACCAAATTGTCTGACGATCCAATGGCATCGATTCGGATTTTGAATCTTGACCGTGAAGGCAGTGCTATTAATCAATACCAGCGTAATATCGCCAATGTGAAGACCACGCTATCAAGCCAAGAAGTCTATTTAGACTCGGTGAATGAGAGCCTAAAAAGTATGCGTGAATTGGTATTGTGGGGGGCGAACGGCACGCTAACAGATGACGACCGAGCGGGCATGATTACCGAATTGGAAAGTTTGCGTGATTCGATTGAGTCCTCGTTTAATGCGCAGGATGAAGAGGGGCATTACTTATTTTCTGGAACCAAAACCGATACACCAGCCCTGTCGAACTCGGGAGCGGGCTATGTCGTCGATGGCAACAGTGATAAGCGCGTTGTGACGGTGGCTAAAGGCGTTACGATGGAATCGAATATGACAGCAAAAGATATTCTAGAGCTGGGTGGTGGTAACAATGTACTTAACCAAATTGATGATTTAATTGCTGAATTTAAGAACCGAGTCCAAATTTCAAAGCTGAAGTTGATGCGAGCCTTAACGCCATAGATGATACCTTGGGCAACGTACTAGGGGCGATGACCGAGATTGGTGGTCGTCATAACAACCTCGACTTGATGGACGGTGCACATGGTGAAAACAAGCTATTCGTTGATAAGGTGACCAGTGACATTTCTGCGTTAGACTACGGCGAAGCATCGGTTCGTCTGAGTAATTACATGGCAGCGTTGCAGGCAACGCAATCTAGCTATGTGAAAATCAATGATCTCTCACTTTTTGACCGTATTTAGGTTTAAGAATTAGCTAACAAGGAAAGGTGTCATGGCAGTAAGTACGGTTGAAGTTAGACCGCATAGTATCAAGCTAACAGGCAAGAAGCAGCCAGTATCGCGCCCTCACAAGCGTCCACGGATACCAGTTCCTCACTGTCAAAACGCCTGTTAAGACCGCAAGCTGACATCACGTCAGCTTATTCACTTTCAAGCGTCCTGCTGACACAAGGTCAGCAGGACGCCACTTCAGTACAAATTGCGACCAAAGCACTGCAAGGGGTTGGCAAAGAGCTTACTCAAGCCAAACGTCAACTGACTCAAGCGCTCTCGCATGGTGTGAGTCCGACGATGCCTGAATCGTTAGCGCGTTCTAAAGCAACGATTGAAGCCACGTTGAATCAAGCGCGATTCGACGGCAAGCGAGTGGT
>ASHK01000459.1 GCA_000695745.1 Vibrio madracius
CAGTACAGATGATTAGTGCAATAGGTCATCACAAACTCACCATCACTTAGCAACATGTTGTAGACACCATACTCACGTAATTCATCACAACACTCAGCGACATAAGCAAACATGGCCATTAGATCTTGCGGTGGTTCAGGAAAACGCTCATCCAGCTTTCTCAACAACCAACAGAACGATAACTCACTGTCGGTTTCGCCCACTGGACGAAAATGGCCCGTGGACAACCCTTGGTAATCACTGAGCTGACCATTATGTGCAAAAGTCCAATAACGCCCCCACAACTCACGCGTAAAAGGGTGCGTATTTTCAAGATTAACCTGACCACGATTCGCCTGTCGTATATGACTGACGACCGCACGACTCTTTATCGGATAATTTTGAACCAATTCTGCGATTTTTGAATCACAGCTAGGTTGAGGGTCTTTAAAGGTTCGAAAACCTTTGCCTCATAAAAGGTAATCCCCCAGCCATCTTTGTGGGGGCCAGTGTTACCACCACGTTGAATCAAACCGGTAAAGCTAAAACAGATATCTGTTGGCACATTTGCACTCATGCCAAGCAATTCACACATTGAGTTCCCTACTCTTTTTCTTCCACGATAACATCACTAGTAAGCCGAGATTATTCCATCTCTTTTTCGATCAATTGAATCACAATGTGAATGATCTTGATATGTACTTCTTGAATTCGATCTGCGTAACCGAAGTGCGGTACACGGATCTCAATATCAGCGACACCCGCCATTTGGCCGCCATCTTTGCCTGTTAGAGCAATAGTTTTCATGCCCTTAGCTTTGGCAGCTTCAATCGCCTTTAAAATGTTGCCAGAGTTACCTGATGTAGAAAGACCAAACAACACGTCACCAGAACGGCCTACCGCTTCAACGTAACGTGAGAACACATAGTCGTAGCCAAAGTCATTACTGACACAAGAAAGGTGGCTTGGATCAGAAATCGCAATACCTGCGTAACCCGGACGGTTTTCACGATAACGACCTGTCAGTTCTTCAGCAAAGTGCATCGCATCACAGTGCGAACCGCCATTACCACAAGATAGCACCTTACCATCTTGTTTAAATGAATCTGCAATCATCTTCGCCGCCGCTTCAATCTGTGCAATGTTGTGATCGTCGCTCAGGAACTTATTTAGTACGTCTGCAGCTTCAGTAAGCTCATTTCTAATTAGATCTTGGTACATAGGTTTATTCTCTTTATTTTCCGACATCAACGCGTCGTTACGATTATCTGAGTGTAACTATAAACCCCCAATTCTGTCGATAGGCATAACCCTATCTCGCTTACCCCCAACCACTTTTTCATGACTTAACCTAAGAAACTGACTGGAAACTATACAAAGCTCTCATTTTTGGATCGTATTAGAGTAATTACTTTTGAAAATTTACATTTACGCAATAATTGAGTTACAATTAACACTGGTACGACCTCTTACCTTATCTATGACTTAAATAGTCAACCACTACAACAACGATAAGTACCCAGATAAAGGAACAATCATGGACATCTTGCTCTCAATCGTCGCCTTGCTCGGCACAGTTGGATTTAGTTTCTACCAACGAGCGTCGCTGGCAAAATCTTTATTACTCGTGACCGCTGCAATGGTCTTAGGTTCACTGCTCGGCGTATTTGGCGCCATCATATGGGCGTTATATATTGCTACGGTCGCAATATTATGTGTGCCTTCGATTAGACAATCATTGATTTCTGCTAAAGCGCTTAAACTCTTCAGGAAAGTGCTTCCTGCTATGTCTCAGACAGAAAAAGAAGCACTCGATGCGGGTACCGTTTGGTGGGAAGCTGAGCTGTTTAAAGGCAAACCAAACTGGCAGAAACTACAAAACATCAGCCAACCAAAATTGAGCGACGAAGAGCAAGCTTTCTTAGATGGTCCAGTCAATGAGGTTTGTGCCATGGTAAGCGACTACCAAGTCACGCACGAGCTTGCCGATCTCCCACCAGAAGTCTGGCAATACCTCAAAGATCACAAATTCTTTGCCATGATCATTAAGAAGAAATACGGTGGACTTGAGTTCTCAGCTTATGCGCAATCCTTGGTACTGCAAAAATTAACCGGTGTCTCTGGTGTCCTGTCATCGACGGTTGGTGTCCCTAACTCATTGGGCCCTGGAGAGCTTCTTCAACACTATGGTACAGAAGACCAAAAAGACTACTACTTGCCTCGCCTAGCGGTCGGCAAAGAGATTCCGTGTTTTGCGTTAACGAGCCCAGAAGCTGGCTCTGACGCAGGCTCTATCCCGGACTTTGGTGTGGTATGTAAAGGTCATTGGGAAGGTAAAGAAGTCTTAGGTATGAAACTGACGTGGAACAAGCGCTACATTACGCTCGCTCCAGTCGCAACCGTGCTTGGTCTTGCGTTTAAACTTCGCGACCCTGATGGCCTTCTAGGTGATAAACAAGACCTAGGCATCACGTGCGCACTCATCCCAACACACTTAAAAGGGGTGGAAATTGGTAATCGTCATTTCCCGCTAAATGTCCCATTCCAAAATGGCCCGACAAAAGCGAACGAGCTGTTCGTGCCACTTGATTTTATTATTGGTGGTCAGAAAATGGCGGGGCAAGGCTGGCGTATGTTGGTGGAGTGTTTGTCTGTGGGGCGCGGCATCACTCTGCCGTCAAATTCAACAGGTGGCATCAAAACGGCAGCGTTGGCAACAGGGGCTTATGCCCGTATCCGTCGCCAGTTCAAACAACCCATCGGCCATATGGAAGGTATCGAAGAGCCACTAGCGCGTATCGGTGGTAACGCTTATGTGATGGATGCTGCTAGCCACCTTACGGTTACCGGTATTGATTTAGGCGAGAAACCATCCGTTATTTCTGCCATCGTCAAATACCATTGTACTCACCGTGGTCAGCAAAGCATTATCGATGCGATGGACATTGTTGGCGGTAAAGGCATTTGCCTTGGCCCATCCAACTTCCTAGCTCGTGGTTATCAAGGCTCACCTATTGCAGTAACGGTAGAAGGTGCCAATATTCTCACGCGTTCGATGATCATCTTTGGTCAAGGTGCGATTCGTTGTCACCCATATGTATTAACAGAAATGGAAGCCGCTCACTCGAATGATAATGATGCTGTCGACAAATTCGACAAAGCACTTGCTGGGCACGTTTCCTTTACCATTAGTAACCTAGTCCGCAGTTTCTGGCTCGGTCTAACTGACGGTCGCGGCTCATCAACACCGCAAAAAGATGCTACCAAACGTTATTACCAACAGCTTAACCGCTACAGTGCCAATCTAGCCTTGCTATCCGATGTCTCTATGGCGGTTCTTGGTGGTTCACTGAAACGCAAAGAGCGCTTATCGGCGCGCCTTGGTGATATTTTGAGTCAGTTGTATCTAAGCAGTGCTGCATTGAAACGTTATGACGTGGAAGGCCGTAACAGCGAAGATTTACCGCTTCTTCATTGGGGTCTACAAGATAGCCTAATGCAAACTGAAAAAGCGTTGGACGATTTCTTGGCTAACTTCCCCAATAAAGCGATTGGTCGTTTGATGCGCTTTATCGTCTTGCCACTGGGCACCGTTCGTAAAGCACCGTCAGACAAACTCGATAGTCAAGTTGCTCGCATCTTGCAAACACCTTGTGGCGCTCGAAGCCGCTTGGGTCGTGGCCAATATCTAGAACCAACTGAGCACAACGCCGCTGGTCGTATTGAGCAAGCTCTAGAGGTCATTTTACGTGCCGAGCCTGTGTTTACTAAGGTATGTAAAGCGCTTGAACAGCGCCGCCCATTTACACAACTTGATAAGGTTGCGGCATTAGGACTGGAAAACAAGATCATTACTCAAGAGGATGCATCATTGCTTATTACTGCAGAAGCACATCGCCTGTACACCATAAACGTCGATGACTTCGCACCAGAGGAACTTGCAGCAAAACCTGTCTACCCGACGATGGAAGAAGTTGCATAAACGTCGATAACTCAATCAACAAGGGTCAGCATTTGCTGACCCTTGTTGATCTTATTGCTCGGTCTACCGTGGCATATTTAGCTGCATTTCTGGTAACGATGCTCTAATGGCCCGCTTACGTTGGACCAACCACCAGATAAGCCCACCAACAACAATAAGTACCAGATTACCAAGCACAATCGCTACTATAGCTCGTGTTCTCACTTGCTCTCTGTGCGCAAGAATCTGAGCTTCTTGTTCCGCTTTCTTCTTCGCTTCTCGAGCCGCCGCTTGCATTTGCTCTGCTTTTGCTAGATCCAAAGCACCAACAACACTAAACGTGCGTGTTGGCAGATCAAAGACTAGTGCACGTCCTGTTGATGCTTCGTTCGCGTAAACGTGGCCAGTCCAATGATAGGTACCCATTTGATTCAAGTCGTTAAAATAAGACGTTACCTCATTTTTACCCGCCTGCGCTTGGTGTTGCACAACCTGCTCTGATGCATCTGGAGACTGTAATTCGATTGACGTGGCTAAACTACCTGACTCGATAGTCGCAGCTTCACCTTGAATTATGATTTGATGCGGCGCTTTATCATCACCTTGGATAAATTTGCTTGAAAATGGTGTCGGATAGATCAGTAGTTCTTGCTCTAATGCCCGTAAAAACACTCCATTCCCAGTTGTGATTCGGACATTATACTTGCCCGGCTCAAGTTCAATTGGCAACTCTACCGTAAAAATACCATCCCCCGCTCGCTCATCAAGCCCCTCTCCATTGTCGTAAAATTCACCAATGACAATGGGAACTGGACGAGTGTGACTGTCAGTTTGTTCTTGAGATTCAAGATAGCGCGTCATCACGACTTTGAGGTTCACCCGATCCAGAATATTGTCAACGATTAACGGCTGATCATCAGTCATAAGTCGAGCGGTAAACTTCAACTTCTCACCCTGATAAATACGTTGTGGCAAGGTTTCAGCTTTTAAAGATAACTGAGAGATGATTTGAATGTTGTTTTTAGGAGTCACTTTACCAATAGCTTGCCAAGGACCTGGCATTGGTTTTTCGATTGAAATGATATCGATGCTGGGCTCTTCAATCCAGCGAACATTCTCAGGATGACGCCAAGCGTAATATTTTTTACCATCAGGCGAACCAAGGTAACCGGCTTTGAGTTATCTTGTCGATAAACCAAAAACGTGATTCTTTCTACCGTTTGGTCGACTCGAAACCGGTTATCAAGAAATGACATAGAGGACTCAGTCGCAAACGCACCAACTGTTAGCGATAACCATAGCGCTATCGCAAAAATAATCCTCTGCATGCTTCTCTCCTACAGGCGCCAGAGACAACGGCCACCTTTTTCAACAATATCTAAGCGCGAATTGTGCGCTTCTATTTCATCGGCAGAAGCATGCAAGATCTTTAGCGATTTTCTTCCTGTTGTGAGTCTCTTAATAGTTTCACCACCACTTTCATCTCCATCTGACTGTCCCGCATTAAATTGCATTGACGTTTGACCACCCGTCATTGCCAAATACACTTCTGCCAATATCTCCGCATCGAGCAAAGCGCCGTGGAGAATACGAGCGGACGTATCTATTGTGTAGTGTTTTGCCAGTGAGTCGAGGTTCTTTCTTGCTGGCATGTTTGCCATGCGTTTTGCCATCGCAAGCGTATCGGTAACCTTACAGTACTGCTCAGTATTACCAATCGAGGCGTCTAACTTCTCAAACTCGTAGTCCATAAAGCCCACATCGAAGGGCGCGTTATGGGCAACAAGCTCTGCGCCTTTGATGAAATCAAGAAACTCTTCATGAACTTGATGGTAGAGCGGCTTATCTAATAGAAACTCGTCGGTGATACCATGAACTTCGATAGCGTCTGGTTGGATTTCGCGATCGGGCTTTAAATAGACGTGAAAATGGCGACCAGTCAGCTTACGGTTGATAATTTCTACCGCACCGATTTCAATGATTCGGTGCCCATATAATGTGGGCCACCTTCGCGGTTCATACCTGTGGTTTCGGTATCGAGCACCACGATTCTGCGTTGTTCTGAATTGAGACTGGTATTCATGATGTTTTGTATGTCAGACTATGTAGATAAACTTACTGGGCTATATAGTATCAAATCATGACGAAGCAGGTTGAAATTTTCACAGATGGTTCTTGTTTAGGCAACCCAGGTCCCGGAGGCTATGGGATCGTCCTTAGATACAAACAGAACGAAAAGACGTTAGCCAAAGGCTATACGCTGACAACAAACAATCGCATGGAAATGATGGCGACTATTGTAGCACTGCAAACCCTAAAAGAGCCGTGCAATGTTATCTTAACCACAGATAGTCAGTATGTTCGACAAGGGATTACGCAGTGGATACATAACTGGAAAAAACGTGGTTGGAAAACTGCAGACAAAAAGCCCGTTAAAAACGCTGATCTTTGGAAAGCGCTTGATGCAGAAACGGTACGTCATGACATCGACTGGCGCTGGGTTAAAGGCCATGCAGGACATCGAGAAAATGAAATGTGCGATGAACTAGCAAGAACGGCGGCGGAAAACCGACCGACGAAGACACGGGCTACCAGCCGAACTAACCTTGCTGTTGATTACGAGCTCTGCTTTTTATCTGCAGTACGATAGCTAACACTGGCCGGTGTTAGCTTTTTCTTTAGACGCCAATGTGGCTTGATCGGTTTTAGCGGGTAGGTGCGCTTTCTCGCCACGATAAAGTACAAGCTGCCCATGGGTGACGCCCAGTCACCAATACTGCTTTCTAACCACGTCCACATCGTTCGATATCGTTTCATCGGGAACAAAGCATAAGTATCCGCATACACGACTTGATAATTGAGCACCCCTAACCAGTCTTTTATGCGATTTGGAGGTAAACATGCGTCCACTCCAAGGAAAATTATTCTTCCTCCAAGGCATTAAACTCGCAAGCCCCGTGAAGCTCATAGGGTTAAAGCCCGTAATAATCAGGTACCCATCATCGATCATCACTCTATCTACTTCGCGTAATAGTCGATGAGGATCCTCAGCATATTCAAGTTGGTGTGACAACACGACGGCGTCAAAACTCTTCTCTAAGAATGGTAATTCATAGCGGTCAGCGATAACATTGTGTAGTGGGTTTTTAGAGTCGAGGTTCACTTGGTGCTGAATGTTGCAATTACAGCTTGTGAGCTCACAGCTCAGCCCACCGAGTTTTAGCATATGATAGCCAAAAAGCTGGGGCACCATT
>ASHK01000460.1 GCA_000695745.1 Vibrio madracius
GCTAGCAGCTCCTCTTCGCTGGCATCAGGCTTACCATATAAAATGTTGTCTCGAATTGAGCGGTGTAACAACGAGGTATCTTGCGTTACCATGCCGATCTTACTGCGCAACGAATCCTGAGTTACTTTATCAATGGGTTGTCCATCAATACGAATACTGCCACCTTCAACATCATGGAAGCGCAGTAGCAAGTTGACTAAGGTGGATTTACCTGCGCCAGAACGACCGACCAAGCCAACTTTCTCGCCCGGCTTGATATTTAGGTTCAAATGACTAATCACACCTTTGTTCTCACCATAGTGGAAACTGACATCATCAAACTCAATACCGCCTTGCTCAACCTTAATAGGTTTTGCGTTGGGTTCGTCTTGAATCGCGATAGGTTTTGATAAGGTTTTAATACCATCAACCACCGTGCCCATGTTTTCAAACAGTGCGCCGACTTCCCACATGATCCACATCGACATACCATTAATACGCAACGCTAAACTGATGGCGATAGCAATAGAGCCCACGGTAATGGCACTGTCCATCCATAAAGAAATGGAAATAGCTGCGATAGAGAACAGCAGAATATAGTTGGCTAATTGAACCGAAACATCAAATCCTGTGACTAGGCGCATCTGACGATGGACCGTATCTAAGAAACCTTCCATACCCTCTTCAGCGTATTCTGTTTCACGACGACTGTGAGAAAACAGTTTGACCGTAGAAATATTGGTGTAACTGTCGACAATGCGTCCTGTCATCAAAGAACGCGCATCGGCCTGTTCTGACGCCACTTTTTTGAGTCTTGGTACAAAGTAAATCTGAATACCAATGTACGCCAAAAGCCAAAACAGCATTGGTAACATTAGACGCAGGTCGGCTTGAGCCAAAATGACCAGCATGGAAGTAAAGTAAACGGACACGTAAATAAAGACGTCGGCTGTTTTCATTACTGTCTCACGCACTGCAAGTGCGGTTTGCATGACTTTCGTCGCAACCCGTCCTGCAAAGTCATCCTGATAAAATGACAAGCTTTGCTTAAGCAAATAACGATGTGCTTGCCAGCGAATCGACATCGGGTAGTTACCCAGCAAGGTCTGGTGAGTAATTAATGAATACACCAAGATTAAAGCGGGCATCACAAACAGTACCACCAGACCCAACCACATTAGTGTTGAACCATTTTCATCCATAAAGGTTTCAGGATTACTTGAAGTCAACCAGTCGACGAGTTCGCCCATAAACCAAACAGTGCAACCTCAATGATGGCAACCGTAGTACTTAGCAGTGCCATAATCAGTAGTGGTTTTTCGAAACCACGCGTGTAGTGCCGACAAAACGCAAAAATGCCCTCTGGTGGTTGCTCGGGTTCTTGCTTTGGAAAAGCTTCTGTGAAATTTTCAAAGCGTTTAAACATGATTCACCTAAATCGTTAGAAAACCCAACTTTTGAAGTTATTTCAGGGCTTTCGAGAAGAGATAAAAAATCCTCCAATCCGAGGATAAGAGTAATAATAAGAACAAATTAATAATGTAATTTTACATAGCGAAAGGTCCATTTCGCGGGTTAGAACGACAGAAAGAAACCTGAAAATTCAGATATGAAACAGTGTATAACCTTTAACCAAACTGCTCAACAATTGTAGCAATTTAACAGCAGAATATTGGCTGTAACTCTCACCTTATCGCTCCCTTATTCCGCTGATGAAAACAGTTTCTTCGAAACTAAGCAGTAATTATTACTGTATTACTGAAAAATATCAGTAATTAATGGTGCGGGTGAAACAAAAAAACATGGCATTCAGTAAATTAATGTTTAACACATTATTTACAATTTAAGGATTGTTGCACAAAAAGTAGTGAAGTGGGCCCCTTATGAGTCACGGAATGATAGCGAGTATCGAATCAACAGAATCGGCGCGTTTTGGTCAATCGGTTCAAAATGCCAATTGTGTGGTAATGGTGCCACCGAAAGAGTTTGGTTTTAATGCACAGACGGCTGCAGATAACGAATTTCAACACCAAGTTACCCTGGATGCCAAGTCGGTGAAACACAATGCAATGACAGAATTTAAAGCAATGGTGGCAGGGTTGCGCCGAGCGGGCATTCAAGTCGTTGAATTTGACTACCCATTAGACGCGAGTGAAACACCAGACGCGGTCTTTCCCAACAATTGGTTTAGTACCACACATGAAGGCGCATTTTATACTTTTCCAATGGCTTGTAACAACCGCCAGCAAGAGGTGAGACCTCAAGCATTGATTGATAGCCTGACCGCCGCAGGAAGGAAAGTGGTCGCGGTGGATTCCTTGACCAAATATTTAGATCAAGGGGCTTTTCTCGAAAGTACCGGAGTGATGGTTAAAGATCACGTCAACAAAACGATTTATGCGGCGCTTTCTCAACGATGCGAGCGTGAAGCTCTTGAAGATTATGCAAGACGTATTGGCTATCATCGAGTCGTGTCATTTCAAACGGCGCTACCATCTGGGCAGCCTATTTACCACACTAATGTCATGATGGCGATTGGTGAGCATTTCGCAGTGATTTGTTCCGAGGTGATTCCCGAGTACGAACGACGATTTGTGGTCAAGTCGTTGGCGAATACAAAACAAGTCATTGATATTACCCTTGAGCAGGTTAATCAGTTTTGCGGCAATATCCTGCAGCTTGAAACAGTC
>ASHK01000461.1 GCA_000695745.1 Vibrio madracius
GTATCGGTCGCGTCAACTTTAAATCCGGCAATACGCTCACCCCGACCATTTTGACTTAACCAAACGCCTTTCGAACCAAGTGTAATCATGACGATTTCAATGCCTTTGCGATGCAACTCATTGGCAGCTTGCTGTGCTGATTCATCATCGTTAACGGTAATACCCGTTAGCACTTCTGCTTCTGTCTCATTTGGCGTAATAACATCAATGCACTCAAGAAGAGAGTCTGGCAACATCATTGCGGGCGCTGGTTCAACACAACATTCGTTTTCGACTGCTTCGCAAGTTTAGCGGCATATTCGATGCCTTCAAGTGGCGTTTCTAGTTGTGTTAATAAGTAGTTTGCGCTCTCGATCATTGCTTTGTGAGGCTCAATACGAGCCGTAGTGAGTTTGGCGTTTGCTTCCGCAGAAATACAAATACTATTTTCACCGCTCTCAGCCACTTGAATCATCGCGATACCGGTCGGCGTACCTGGCTCTAGCTGAACACCCGCGATATTAATGCCATCAGCTTTGAATGCTTCGCGAATGTTAATACCAAACGCATCATCACCCACACAGGCAATGAAACCAATATCTCCACCAAGACGCGCAGCAGCCACCGCTTGGTTTGCCCCTTTACCACCGGGAATCACTTGGTAATTCATACCGTGTAAAGTTTCGCCGGGCCTAGGGAAAGAAGGAACCTGCAGCACATGATCTGCATTCACACTACCCAATACGATGAGTTTATTCATACATTGTTCCTTTTAACTCGAATAAATTAACTTGGGGTTGCCTCTCAATGACAAGCCGAAACTAACTCTAAAAAAAGGGGGCTCTTGTCCATCTAAAGCTCTCCTTTGCTAAAAGGAGAGCTTGACTACTTTTTGTAGATAGATTGCTACTCGGAAAGTAATTATTCAGTGATAACTTTTAGAGGAACAGGGATGTACTCTTCGACTTTTTCACCTTTCAGCACTTTATCCGCTGTTTCAACACCAAGAGCACCGATCATGTCAGGTTGCTGAGCGATAGTCGCAGCCAGTTTACCGCGCTTAACCGCAGCCATACCGTCTTCGGTTCCATCAAAACCAACAATCATTACGTCTTTACCTGCGGCTTCAACAGCGCGAAGTGCGCCCAATGCCATCTCATCGTTTTGTGCGAAGACCGCTTGAACGTCAGGGTTCGCTGCTAGCAGGTTTTCCATTACGTTCAAACCTTTAGTGCGGTCGAAGTCTGCAGGCTGACTCGCTAGCAGTTCCATTTGAGAACCTTTTACTGCGGTCATGAAGCCTTCACCACGCTCACGAGCCGCAGAAGTACCCGCAATACCCTCTAGTTGGATGACTTTTGCTTTCTCACCGACTTTTTCCATGATGTAGTGACCCGCCATTTCACCACCGACAACGTTGTCAGAAGCAATATGGCTGACCACATCACCACGGCTTGCGCCACGGTCAAGAGTGAGTACAGGGATATTAGAGCGGTTCGCCATGCGGATTGCATTAGATACGGCATCAGAGTCTGTTGGATTGATCAGAATCGCTTTAACGCCGCGAACGGTTAAATCTTCGATGTTTGACAGCTCTTTACTTGGGTCATTCTGAGAGTCCAAAACGATCAGGTTATAACCCAAATCTTTTGCCTTTGCCTCTGCGCCCTCTTTCATGGTCACAAAGAATGGGTTGTTAAGTGTCGATACTACAATTGCCATCGTGTCTTGTGCCGATGCCGTTGCAGACATCGAAGCAGAAAGTACCGCAGCAGAGATAAGAGTTGCTAGTTTTTTCATCGTTTTAGTCCTTTGTGTAGGGTTTGGCTCAACTCATTGTCGAGCCAGTTATTGTTAAAGTGTATCTACGAGTTATTACTTATTTTTGTTGTCTACCAATACTGCTAGCAGAATAACCACTGCTTTAGCAATCATTTGGTAGTAGGAGGAAACATCTAATAAATTCAATGCATTGTTAAGGAAGCCGATAATAAGAGCACCAATCAAGGTTCCCATGATTCGACCTTTACCACCCATCAAGCTAGTGCCACCAAGCACCACGGCTGCGATAGCATCTAGCTCATAGCCCATACCCGCAGTAGGTTGCGCTGATGATAAGCGTGACGTCACGATAATCCCTGCCAATGCAGCTAACAAACCACAGATTGCATACACACCGATTTTTACTTTGTCGACATTAATACCAGACAAACGTGTCGCTGATTCATTGCCGCCTAGTGCGTACACATAACGACCAAATCTTGTATGGTTAAGTAGATACCATGCTGCGGCAAAAACAATCACCATAATCCAAACGGTACTGGAATGCCCAAAGCATAACCTGTACCAAACCATGCGAATGCATCGGCGGTATCCGTAAAGCCCGTAGAGATAGGACGACCGTCGGTGTAAACCATGGTCACACCACGCAATAAAGTCATCGTTACCAACGTGGCGATGAAGGCTTGCACTTTACCTTTTGCGATAATGATGCCACTGATTGCCCCCAAAACTGCGCCCGCAAGCAATGCGGTAGGAACCGCAATTAATACCGGCACTTCCATAGCAATCAAACTTGCTGCAAATGCACCACACAGAGCCAATACTGACCCCACACTCAAGTCGATACCCGCCGTCAAAATGACCAAGGTCATACCAACCGCGATAATCGCGTTAACAGAAGTTTGGCGTAGAATATTAAGAATATTGTCTACAGTAAAAAAGTTAGGGTTAAGAAATGACACCACGACAATTAAGAAGATCAACGCTATCAGCGACTTCTGTTCTATCAACACTCTTTATTAAAGAAGGGTTTCTTTTTTTCGGTATCAACACTCATTGTTTTGTTGCTCATGCTGCTTCCTCACTTACATTTTTACCGACAGCGCATGCTAGTAGTTTTTCTTGGTCTGCTTCGTGTGCCATAAACTCGCCGCTTATGTGCCCTTCATGCATAACCAAAATTCGATCACTCATACCTAATACTTCAGGCATTTCTGACGATACGAGAATGATGCTCATACCATCTGCTTTAAATTTGTTTATCAGTTGATAGATTTCTTTTTTCGCACCAACATCAACACCACGCGTAGGCTCATCGAGAATAAGAACTTTAGGTTTGGTCATCAGCCTTTGGCAATAGCCACCTTCTGCTGGTTACCACCCGATAAGTTACCAATGATCTGATCACGAGACGGCGTCTTGATGTTAAACAGTTTGATAAAATCCTCGACCGCAATCACTTCTTCGCTATGTTGAATCTGAGCGCCTTTCGATAGCTGTTCAAGAGCACAAAGCGACATGTTCTCTTTAACAGATAAACCCAACACCAACCCATCGCCTTTACGGTCTTCAGAGATATACGCGATACCATTGGCCAAACCGTCCTGTGGACTAGTTGGGTTGATAGTTTTGCCATTGAGAATCACAGATCCAGACTCACGCTTGCGAGCGCCATAGATAATTTTCATCAGCTCTGTTCGCCCTGCTCCCATGAGGCCGGAGATCCCAAGAATCTCTCCTTGATCCAAGGTAAAGCTGACATCATCGACGCCAGGGCCTGATAGGTTTTTCACCTCTAAGCTGGTTTTACCATGAACGGCATCGATACGCGGATATTGTTCATCGAGTTTACGACCCACCATCATTTCGATAAGCAGATCTTCGTCGGTTTCAGCAACCGTGCGTTGCCCGATAAACTTGCCATCACGCAACACCGTAATGTCATCGCAAATCTCAAAGATCTCTTTCAAGCGATGGGAAATATAGACGATGCCACAGCCCTGCTCACGCAGTTCATTGATCACACTAAATAGCGACTCTGTTTCAGTATCTGTCAACGCATCAGTGGGCTCATCCATAATGATGACTTTGGATTCAAATGATAGTGCCTTGGCTATTTCCACCATTTGTTGCTCACCGAGGCTCAACTCACCCAATGGTGTTTTAGAGCTGTGTTTTACATTTAAGCGCGCCAGCAAACGATCCGCTTCTGCGTACATTTCAGTCCACAAAATTCGCCCAAACGCGTTGGTTTTCTCACGACCTAAAAAGATATTTTCTGCGATAGTCAGTTCGGGAATTAGGTTTAATTCCTGATGGATAATGCTAATACCCGCTTGCTGAGAGTCTCGTGGCCCTGAAAAGAAGCTTCAGCGCCTTGATAACGTAGCTCACCAGAATCTTTGGAGTAAATGCCAGTTAACACTTTCATCAGTGTCGATTTACCAGCGCCATTCTCACCTAGCAAAGCCATGACCTTGCCCGGATACACATTCAAACTGGCTTTATCCAGTGCTTTTACGCCTGGGAAAGCTTTTTCAATATCGCTCAATTGTAATATTGGTTGCAGCATGTTGGTTGTCCTGTACTGTCTTGCTTTGCCGGACTAAAAGACGACGCCCGCTTGAAAGATCACGTTAGCATAAGGCGTACATTCACCTGTTCTCACTACCGCTTTTGACTCGTGTGTTCTTGCTTTGAACTCTTCATGTGAAACGTATGCAACTGAAATTGCTTTACCCGTCGCTTGTTTTTCCTCTTCAATAATATCGATCAACGCGTTATGAAGTTCTGGCTAACCAGTTTGAATTCCTCAGCCATTAATACGCCTTCAATTTGCGCTTCCCCGAGATACACTTTCACGGTATCTAAGAACGCGGGAACGCCATGAGTTAGCGCAAGATCGATGCGCTGCACGTGGTCTGCTATAGGTAACCCTGCATCACAAATAGTCACTTCATCAGTGTGACCTAATGTGGACACTAAATAAGAGAGTTCAGAGTTAATTAGAGCACTTTTTTTCATGTCTTATACCTGCTTCATGCGGCTTTATCGAGACTGTATTGCTAGATAAATATTTTTGATAAATTTGTCATCGAAACGTTTCGATGACAATCCTAGCGTAGTGAGTCAAAAGATCGAGGGACTGAATAGGCAAGTGTGAGCCAGATCGGACTATCGAAACGTTTCGATGAGTTTTTCGTGAATGATTTCAAACTGTGAGAAATGGAATTAAATGAGGAAAATAAGTGGATTAACTGCCTTGTTGCATACAATACGAAATGTATGGCCCTGACGCAAAATGACAGCCTATCGCTTTTAACGATTGAAGCTGTTCTTCTGTCGTTACCCCTTCAGCAATAGTTTCAATATTTAGAACATTCGCGAAGCCGACAATGGCTTTTGCTACCTGCTCTACTGAGGCATCTTGGGCAATTTCTTCGGTCAACTGCGCCCGACTTTAGTCTTTGGATTTGGTAAAGCACGTAACTCAGAAATAGAAATATGCCCCATACCAAAATCGGCAACGGTAATTTGACAACCGAACTCAACCAATTGGTATAGCTCGTCCACGCAACGTTTCTTGGACAACATATCTTCAAACACCTCTAACACCAAACACTGAGGAGGCAAGTTAAAACGTTGGAGGATCTCGACGACTTCTTGCACGAACAAACCATGACCGAAGTTTTTTGAAGAGACTTTCACCGCCACAGTTTTCAGTTCCCCTACCGTGGCATACTTACAGGCTTGCTCGATGGTAAATAAATTGAGTTTACGTATTAACTGAGATTCTTCTGCAATAGGAATTAAATTCGAAACGATCCACATTGCCCAATACTTGGTCTACCCATTCAAGTCGACTTTTGTATGCCACCACTTCATTTTTATGTAAATCGATGACGGGCATAAAACTCACTTCAAGCTTATGCAGTTCTATCGCCTCTGCTAACCGCTGCGCTAAGGCTTTTTTTCGTCCCCATTGTGTTCCCATCTCTTCGTTGTAACTTACCCACATGGTTTGACATTGCTTAGCTCTGTACATAGCGAGGTCAGCTTGTTTGAGAAGCAAACTGGTTGGAATCCTTTTGCTCTTATTCGTGGTAATCCCTACCGCAGCGGAACCACGCTCGGATTTGTTTCCAATCTCAATATAAGCAATAGCATCGAGTAGATTCTGAGCCATATGTTCAGCCAAACTGGCGTCACAATTGGGCAGCAAAACAACAAATTCATCTCCGCCTAAACGGGCTACCACGCCGTCATCTGCAACGACATCCTGAAAACGTCGAGCGACGTTTTGTAAAAATAGATCGCCGTAATCATGCCCTTTACTATCATTGATCGATTTAAACTCATTCAAGTCGATAAGTAATAATGAATATGGCTCAGTGGTATCTTGATGCTCAACCAAAAAATCTTGAAGATGATCAAAAAAGGAAGTCCTATTTGGTAATCGAGTAAGTGCATCAAAATAAGCTAAATCACTTAGCTTTTCGGTTAAGTTCTTTTCAGATGTGACGTCTCGTTTGACCGCAATATAGAAATGCTGACCTTGATATTCGAATGGGCTAATGTGCGCTTTTTCGACAAAGAGCGTGCCATTCTTTTTTCTATTTATAAGTTCACCATACCAATCCTGTCCCGAAAGAAGTTTCGACCACATATCATGATAGGTTTTCGCTGTTGTTTTTCCAGAACGAAGAAAGTTTGGATTCTTACCAATCACTTCTTGTTCACAATAACCGGTAAGATTATAGAATTGCTTATTCGCGTATTGGATGTGTGCATGGCCGTCAGTAATTAGGACAGCAGCAGAAGCGCTTTCCAACGCCTTTTCCAGCAAACCCAATGACAACTCAAAATCTGAATACTGCAACGCCAAATCCACTACAAATAGACACTTATAGAACTAACGCCGCTATAATAAATTTTTATGGAATGGACATCAAACAAAACGTCAAAAATCGTTGTCTGCTCAACAATTTTTTGACGCAAAGTTAAGTTGCTGTTTTCGATTTATTTTATTCTTGCTTTAGTACCAGAAATAGGCATTTATTGAACAAATCATTGGCCATTATCGATTTCTTTAATAACCCTACATGGATTGCCAACCGCTAAGCTATTCGCAGGAATATCTTTGGTGACGACGCTACCGCACCGATAACGGCATTGTCACCAATGGTGACACCAGGACACACTATCACACCACCACCTAGCCAAACGTTGTTGCC
>ASHK01000462.1 GCA_000695745.1 Vibrio madracius
AAAATCCCATGGTCAGAGTCTTGAGCGGCTTGCGTCAGCATTTCCGTTAGAACAGGCACGCGCTGACAATGGTTACCTGTGTAGGGCGATTTCGTATCGATAGCGCCTGCCATAACTTGAATAAAGGAGTCTAATAACGCTCGCTGATCTGCCAGCATAGTTTGCGTTTCAATAGTGACCGAAGCATAAGCCGCCAGAGTTTCTAAGTATTCCTTGTTTTCTATTAGAACTTGAGAGTGATAATCTTCATCAACCCCCAACCCCAATGCACCAATAACCTTCTGGTTTCGGTCGATAAGTGGAATAAAGAGCAAGTTGTCCGTCTCGTTGTCTTTGAGCACATAAGCTCGGTCTTGGTATTCTTTAGCATAGATTGGTTGCTTGTGAATAAAGAAGGTGTCTACATCGTCCTCAAGACGCGGGTCTTCAAGAGGCAGACGTGGTTGCGTGGTGACATCAATCACCCCCTGAGTCGCTAACTTGATAAATTTAGGGTCAAGATACTTCTCGTCACTGCTCAGTAAATAGAGATAAGTACTATTAGCGAATGTCGCGTCGGCGGTTTCAACACAAACCAACTCCAAAATTCGCTCTAAGTCTTGTTCTTTCGCAATCGTGTTAGTGAGTGAAAGAAAGCGTTTAATGGTCGATTGCATGACCGTCAGTGAATCAGACATGGCTTTTATTTCAGTCACACGAGAATGTTCTTGCTCACCCGAGTCAAAATTAAAATGCTGTATTGCCCATGCTTTTCGCGTCGCTTGTCGTATCGGGCGAGCCAACCACTGAGAAAGATAATAGATACAAGGAAGTGCAATTAATAAGGCGATAAGTGAACCGATAAGCGATCGCTTGGCGACGAGATTGGCATCCTTGAGCAACTGATCTGACTTAACTGCCATGACCAGATTGAACAACTGCTCTCGTGTGCCTCGGAGACTGTCCACTTTGACTACCCACTTTTCACCTTTATAAGTGATTTCTTTTGCTTGCGCGCCAAATTCAACAATATCCATGGTGCTAGAAATGAGTGGGTGATTAATATTACCAAGTTTGAGTGGGGAAGACTGTCGCAAGACATCTCGTACTTCAATCAACTCCGGTTGGCTGTAGGCAAATACATTAAAGTCATCATCATACAACACACGCAGAGCATCACGACTTTCATCGCTATCCCGTAATACTTGCGAAACCTGATCCAAAATAACATCTGCACCAAACACGGTTCCGTTAGCTGCTTTACGATGAATCGTGACCCCTGTCCTTGAGATGATCGACATGTAATAAGGTTTAGATACTTTGGCCGTCGTGATCGACGAGCTGCGATACCAATCCATACTTCGAGGATCGCTAAACGGACTGTTCATGACACTCGATTGCAAACGCATTAAATGAATGTTGTAGGTTCTTACCGAAAGTTTGTTGTTCTCTGGGTTATAGCTCAGAGCAGCGTACGTTGCATTTGAATCTATCCCTAAGTTTCGTCTCATAGTCGGGTCGGTTAATCGAACTACGGCTATCCACTCGCCATCAGGAAAAGCGGCCTTTAGCGTAAAAATGTTCTGATTGGCGCGCAGTAGCGAGGCAAGTTCGGGTACAAATGCAAAACGTCGTTCCTGATCTACTTCCCGAACCAACTCTCCTGCAGAGTAGGCATCGACAATGCTAAAGGCAGGGCCAAAATGATACGACATGTTACTTCGCGTCTCACCAGCAATACGCTCAAATAGATTTTCATTCGCATTCAATAAAACTTTATTCAAGCTCGCTTGAGTGATCCAAATCTGGACACCACAAATCACCAGCACTAACACGACAAATATAGTTGAAATGTGAATATGCAGCGGAAAGGTCAACTTATTTTGAGTTTTAGAAGAGGTCGGCATAACAACTAACACTTTGAATTAACACTGTGTAAGACTAGTTGAATTGACTATTAACGAGAAGTCTAATCTGGATAATTGCAATAAAAAACGCCACGGCTCGAGTGTGGGGCAACACTACCAAAGGAAAAAGCAGTTTAAATAAAAGGGCTAGCGAAATTAAAAAAGCAAAGCTAAATCCAAAGGTTATAATCATCACCATTTTTGGCAGTAAATTCTTTATCTTCGCTGCACGCTCTTGGGCGGCCTTGGTCGTCACCTTGAACCAAACTTACCCAGTGACGGATACCAGATGCATGACACTTGTCGGTTTGTCCAAATGTTGTACATGTCTCCAACTGAATGTCCTCAATTTCTACCAGTTCGAGATTGCCTGTCCCTTTGCGCTTTGCCACCATCACTTCTACGTGCGTGCCGCTCTCATCACGAAATAAAATGGCTTCTGGCGCACATTTACTTCCAGCGTAAGCGACAAAGTGTTTGGCTCTTTTTAAACCTGTGTGTTGACCATTCTTGAAATAAGCTTGCACATGTCGATAATCAATTTCGTAACTTACGACGTCTTCGTGAGATCCTGACTCTAGAGGAAACAAGGTATCAAGAAGTTGCTTCGCCATCTTTTGCTTCTCTATTTGCTCATCAGCTTTGACCATTTCCACGGCAAAGACAGCTTCTGCGATAAACGTTGAGTGGTTTTTGTGTAATTCTGTTTTATCGAATGTCAGCATGTTCATAGTCTTTTCCTCACCTGGCTCTTGTTGATTTAGAGCAAATATCCTAAACAAGTGTTTAAATTTATATTCGTTTTGTGATTTGTATACTTTGTAGACTAGCGTGTTTTGACTACAATTTCACAACAAAAATTTTACAATGTGAATTTTACAAAATGCCTCTGTCAAAAAGTCTAATCCGCCAGTCCCATTTTTTGGGAACAAAGGTGAGAAACCTTCGAAAACGCAACCATTTAACAATGGAAGACCTCTCTGCACGGTGTATTCGCATCAACCCGGAGTACGCACCATCCGTCTCGTATCTATCGATGATCGAACGAGGTAAACGGGTGCCGAGTATCGATATGCTTGAGGTCATCGCGGAAGTTTTTCAAAAGGATCCGGCTTGGTTTTTGGATAATGAACCAGAACAGGAAGAAATTACTCCGGTTAAAGGAAACCGCGGCGGTATTAGTGGCATGGCGTTAGAGCCTAGTTTTTTGTTCTCCAATGACATTCTACAAATTGCCATTCCGGAAATGTTGTCGCAAACCGGAATCACCGGAAGACAATTCGCCCACCTGCTCATTCGTGCTCACCAAGAAAGTCTTCAAAACCATTTCCCTGATCTAGAAAGGGCAGCAGAAGAGGTGGGTCTAAAACGCCTTAACCTTTCAGTCGAAGATTTGATCGACATCGCAAGTGATTTGGGATTGCGAGTTCAATGGGTAAACCGTACACCACAAGATGTCGTCGATGAATTGGGGATTAACGCCAAGCAACTGGTGACTTCGTTTTTTGAACCTCCCGGTACCATCTATCTTAACGAGATACTGAAAGCGTATCCGACCCGCCTAAAATACGACCTCGCGGTTTATATCGGACATCGAATTTTGCACAGTGAAGAAGGACTGAAAAGCGTTCTCAGTGTTGGGCACCACAATAGCTGGGAAGATTCCGCTGCGACTCAGTCAAACTCTGCTCTCAATTCACAGGACATTTTGCAAGCGTGGCGCGATTTTGAGTCCAGCTTTTTTGCTGGTGCGCTACTTTGTCCCAAAGTTGCCTTTTCGTCAGTTACTAGACCGAAACGGCTATGAAATCGATGTTCACAAACGCGCTGGTGTTTCTCCTTCGGTTGCCATGCGTCGCATGACCGTGGTTTCCCCCTATCCACATTGGCACTATTTCGATGCGTATGGTCCAGGAAAACTCAAAGCCGTCTATCGCGGAAATGGGATTCCACTACCTTGGGGTAATATGCGAATGGTGAACGACCCTTGCCAACATTGGGCCGTGTTTAGGCGCTTATCCGAGCCCCAAAATGGCTCCTCGGCACAAATTTCCATTCTTAATGTCGGTAACGAACCTCGTATTTATTGCTGCGAGTCCATCAACATGACGGATCCTGCTGGCAATAACCGTGTACTTTGTGCGGGCATTGACCTTAATCCGGCCATTGACGCTCAAGGCGGCAACGCATTGGAAATTGCAAGTGA
>ASHK01000463.1 GCA_000695745.1 Vibrio madracius
GCACACAACTTGCCAACATTAACAGTCTGTCAGGTATCGTTTCACCCGCTGTTTTAGCGTCGTTTGCCCTACTCGGTTTATTTCCACTGATTGCTAAATGGATTATGGCGAGAATTTCTCGCTCACCACAGGTTCAAGAATAATGAAGGTTTTTATCGGCAACAGCCCAACTGAAGCACACATTGTCCAACAACAATTGGAACAAGAAGGAATTCTCTGTGAAGTCAGAGGCGAGGGAGTGTATACATTAAGAGGTGAAGTTCCATTTGATGAAAATACCTTACCTTACGTCTGGCTGATTGACCATAGACAGCTTGTGAAAGCCAAAGCGATCATCACTGAATGGCAGCAGCAGTTAAAATCGGATACAGAAAGAAGCGAGTGGGTTTGCCCATCGTGCCATGAGGTCAACGAAGCACAATTTGGCGCATGTTGGCGTTGCCAAACATTAGCGCCTAGAGAGGTGTTACCGATTTAATAAAAGCGATTGAGTGTCGATTGAACTCGTCAGGGTTTTCTACATTACAAACGTGACCGCAATCTTTAATTTCTAACAGTCGGCTGGACTTATGTTCAGCCACCATTTCTTTCACTGGCTTGATAAACATGTAGTCTTTTTCACCCATTAAATACAAAGTAGGAATAGGTAATTCCCTCTCTTTGAAGTAACGATTCAACGGGTTTACCTCAGTCGTTAATCGGTACCAGCGCTTGAATTCATTTTGGCACAGTTTCTTGGCTTCCCTAACGAACAGGTGCGTGATTCTCTCTGTCCACGTTGTGGCATCACGATATACGCGAATAAACTGTAGAGCCACATATATGGGATAATATGTTTACTCATATTGCCAATCTTCACCAATATTTGTGAGCGCGTATTAAAACGCGTGACCGCCCCACCCAACACCATAGACCGTACTCTTGGCATTGCCAGTTCAGCAATATTACGTACTATGATGGTACCAAGAGACATACCAACAAAGTGCGCGGACTGAATTTTGAGGTGATCCAAGACACGAACGATATCCATGGTTACCGTTTTAAATGTGTACTTGTTGGCGATGATATCTTTCAAGAATTGATTCGATTTACCGTGTCCACGTAAGTCAATGAACAGCAAATTAAAATGCTCACGATAAGCACGAATTTGCTTAAACCATATGGATGAACTACCCCCCTGCTCCATGCACAAAAACCACCCACTCATCACTCGTAGGGTGTGTATAGGTTTTATGAAATAGTAGGCTTTCGGACATAGTTCTCTGATAAGTTGATAGTACGAAAATTAAGTTATCACAACTCTACACGTCTCTGGAGAAAATTGCGCGGAATTTTAGAAAAAATGATTTCTAATTGTGTCTAGAGTTGGGCTTTACAACATGCAAAAGAGCGGCATCAATGCCGCTCTTTGATTCAGGTTATCCGTTGCAGCAACCAAGCGCCAAATCATACATTTTGATATATTCTTTAGCCGATTCTGTCCAACTGAAGTCTCTGCGCATACCGCGAAGCTGCATTTCATGCATGGCTTCTGGATGCTGCAAATAAAATAACAGGGCACGCTGCAACACAATGAGCAATGCATCGTGGCAAGGTTCTTCAAAACCAAATCCTGTGGCCTGCGTAGGGTCATCATCAAAGTCGATAACCGTGTCTTTCAACCCGCCGACTTTACGCACGATTGGTAGCGTCCCGTACGCCATACTATAGATTTGATTTAGACCACATGCTTCAAACTCTGAAGGCATCAGGAAGAAATCTGAACCAGCCTCTACTAAATGCGCAAACCGATTACTGTACGCTTCTACAAACGCCAGTTTATCCGAAAACTGCTCAGCTATATCATTTAGGTGAGAGGCAATTTGTGGTTCTCCGGTTCCTATAATGACAACCTGAACATCATTTTTCAGGAACTTATCAAGTATCGGCAGTATATAGTGGAAACCTTTTTGATGTGTCAATCGACACACCATACCAACCATTGGAACATTGCGCTCTGGCAACGATAGCTCTTGCTGCAATGCCTGCTTAGCGGCCAGTTTGCCACTTAGCATACTCTCTAACTCATCGTCGTAATTAACAGGCAAAAAGCCATCAAGTTTAGGGTTCCACTCTGAGTAGTCACAACCGTTCACGATGCCATGCAGATCTTTGGAACGATGTACAAAATCGTCCACCAAACCATGCGACCCCAAAGGCGTCACTAGCTCTGCAGCGTAATTGGGGCTCACAGCGTTGATTTTATCTGCAAAAGCAATGCCCGCACGAAGCGTGCTTACCCATCCTTCACCGTACTGTAGAAACTCCATTCCAGAAAGACGAAGTTCTGGAATGATCTCCAACTGAGCGTAGGAAAAGATGCCTTTAAAAATAGCATTGTGCACCGTTAATACTGACTTTATTCCAGCAAATCGCTCATCATCAGCATAACGAGTTTTAATTAGGAACGGGATTAATCCCGTATGCCAGTCGTTGGCATGGACGATAGACGGTCGAATGCCAAGTTTCGGTAGCACATCCAAACTTGCGGCTGCAAAAAAACCAAATCGTTCACCATTGTCAGCATAAGCTCGATTGTGCTCAGCATACAGCTCTGGCCTATCGAAGTAACGATCACACTCGATAACGAACACATCAACACCATCGAGTTGTGTTTTTTTAACTTGATATGGAGTATGCGGCCAATGCTCTAACTCCGTCGCTAAGACAAATTCATACTGTTCTTTATTAGGCAGTGACTGATAACCGGGTAAAGTAATGGCTACGTTTTTACCCAGTTCTTGCAGAGCTTTAGGCAGAGCCTTGGCAACATCTGCCAAGCCTCCGCTTTTAACAAGTCCTTGCGCTTCTGAAACTGGAAACCATATATCTATGTTTCGCATTTTAGAATCCAACTTTCGTCCCTTTCTTGATGACTACAACGCCACCTGGGGAGACATGGAAACGCTTCGCATCCAACTCAAGATCTTCACCAATCACAGTCCCAGGGGCAATTTCTACATTCTTATCAATGATCGCACGCTTGATTGTACAACCAGCGCCTATCTTAACGTCACCTAGGATAACAGATTCACTCACCACTGAACCAGCCGCAATGTTACTTCTAAAACCCAAAACAGAACGATAGATTGATGAACCACGAACATAACTACCACCAGCGATCAAGCTATCGGTAATTTTGATTTTTTGATGTTCCGCATCGACAAACGTTGCCGGTGGAAGAGGTGGATAGTATGTGTGAAGTGGCCATTTTCGGTTGTATAACGAAACTGAGCGTCCTCTTGGAGCAAGTCCATGTGTGCTGCCCAGTAGGAATCAATAGTACCTACATCACGCCAGTAGGTTGTGTCTTTTTCGCCACTAATTTTATTGGTCGAAAAGTCGTAGACGTAGACATCTCCTTCAGGGAACATTTTAGGAATGATATCTTTACCAAAATCATGGCTTGATTCTGGGTTTTCAGCATCTACGCGAATCTCATGGCACAAGCTTTCCGCTTCGAATATATAGTTACCCATCGACACTAATGCCATATCAGGGTGGCCTGGAATCGCTTTTGGATGTTGCGGTTTTTCTTCAAACCCAATCATTTTGCCATTTTCATCGACTTCAATGACACCAAATTCTGACGCTTCTGCTAAAGGCATACGCAAAGCAGATACTGTAAGCTTAGCTTCTTTACGCTTGTGGAAATCAAGCATCTGGCGAATATCCATTTTGTAAATATGATCGGAACCAAAAATACATACATGTTCTGGATTCGCTAATTCGATAAAGCGAACATTTTGATAAATCGCATCAGCAGTGCCTCATACCATCGCTTACCGTCTCGCATTTGAGCTGGGATCGGGTCAATGAATCGGTCGGTAATTCCGGTTAGATTCCAACCCTTACGCATATGTTGATAGAGCGATTGAGACTTAAACTGCGTAAGGACATAAATACGCATTAAGTCAGCATTGATAAAGTTATTCAGAGCGAAGTCAATCAAACGATAGCTTCCTCCAAATGGTACCGCAGGTTTGCTACGTGATTCAGTTAAAGGACGTAGGCGAGAGCCTTCTCCACCAGCAAGAATCATTCCCAATACACCAGCCATTGATATCTCCGTTTTATTACAGCTTTTTTCCATTTATTGTCGGGTAGTTGAATTACTTATGGGGGTACCCGACTTCATTATTAACGGATGATAATGTCGATAATTTCATCGAGCATTCAAACGTTGAATCTTGTATATAAATTTGTAATCAGGCAAGGTTGTTTAATTATCAACCTTATACCAACCATTTTTTTATTATGGTTTTTGTCTAAATTATCGTTTTGAAATTAGATTACAATGCATCAGGCGCATTATTTTGCATTGAACACAGTTGCATTAAAACTTCTGCTTTTAGTCACAGAATGGCATACCGACATCACCATATCAACACATAATGTTAACATGGCATTCACTACCGAGGTGCCTCGATGAAAACTTCCTGAAAAACAATAACGTAAACTGCTACGACCAGTTAAACGGATATATAATGAGCATTGATGTATGAAATACATACAGCCATTTACAAAATGAAACTACTTATTATTAGCAAGATAAAAAAACAGCACTCATCTGAGTGCTGTTTATTAAAAGGTGACGTGTTTATTATTTAGACTTTTTACGTTTATCGGTAATTTCCCACTTACCGTCAACATATAAGCCTGTCCAACCTGATGGTTTACCATCGATTTCTGAGCGCACATAGTTCTCTTTGGTCTTACGACTGAAACGAACCACTGTGGGTCTACCATCTGGATCTTCGGTCGGAGCTTCCGCAAGGTAGTGGAATTTCGGTGACAAACGCTCTTTGTATTGCGCTAACTCACTGACCAGTGGTGCACGAGTTTCTCTCGATTTAGGGAAGTTGCTTGCGGCCATAAACAGACCTGAAGCACCATCACGCAACACAAAGTAAGCATCCGAGTTTTCACAAGGCAGCTCTGGGAAATGAACCGGATCTTCCTTCGGTGGAGCAATCTCACCGTTTTTGAGGATCTTGCGCGTGTTTTTACACGTTTCGCTCGTGCAGTCCATGTACTTACCAAAACGACCGTTTTTCAGAACCATTTCAGAACCACACTTATCGCACTCGACAGTCGGACCATCATACCCTTTTACTTTGAACTCGCCCTGCTCTACCACATGGCCTTCACAATTTGGGTTATTACCACAAACATGAAGCTTGCGCTTATCGTCGATCAAATAAGCGTCCATTGCAGTTTCACAAATTGGACAACGTTTTTTCGCTCGTAACGCAGCCGTTTCAACGTCCTCTTCTAGAACGTTAATAATGCCTTCTTCGTCGCCTAAATTAATCGTCGTTTTACAACGCTCTTTAGGTGGTAACGCATAACCAGAACACCCCAAGAACACACCTGTAGACGCGGTACGAATACCCATAGGACGCGAACAAGTAGGACATTCGATCTCTGTCATAACGATATGATTTGGCTTCATACCGCCATGCTCTTCATCTTGCTCCGCTTTACCTAAATCTGTGGTGAACTCTTCGAAGAATTCGTTCAGTACGTTCTTCCAGTTTGCGTCACCTTCAGCGATTTGGTCTAGCTTCTGCTCCATACGAGCCGTGAAGTCATAGTTCATCAAATCAGTAAAGCTATCATCAAGACGGTCGGTGACTATCTCACCCATCTTCTCTGCATAGAAACGACGCTGGTCAACTTTCACATAACCGCGATCTTGAATCGTAGAGATGATCGATGCATAAGTAGAAGGACGACCAATACCACGCTTCTCAAGCTCTTTAACTAACGCCGCTTCAGTGTATCGTGCTGGCGGTTTAGTAAAGTGCTGTTTAGGATCCAGCGCGACTAGATCTAGCTTATCGCCCAGCTGAACCGCTGGAAGAATAGCATCTTCGTTTTTACCCATTGGACGTTGTACGCGAGTCCAACCATCAAACTTGAGAATGCGACCTTTTGCTTTCAACGTATACTCGTCAGCTTTGACACTGACTGTTGTCGAATCGTACTTCGCCGGTGTCATTTGACACGCAACGAACTGGTTCCAGATAAGGGCATAAAGCTTATGAGCGTCTGCTTCCATTCCTGAAAGATCATCGACTTTCACGTTAACATCTGAAGGACGGATCGCTTCGTGTGCTTCCTGAGCCCCTTCTTTGCTGCCATAGAAATTCGGCTTTTCAGGAAGGTAAGCGCCTCCAAACTCACTATCAATGTAACCACGAACTGCGTCAACAGCTTCAGCACTTAGGTTAGTAGAGTCAGTACGCATATAGGTAATATAACCCGCTTCATACAGTCTCTGAGCTAACATCATTGTCTTCTTAACACCATAACCCAGACGAGTACTTGCCGCCTGTTGCAGTGTCGAAGTGATGTAAGGTGCTGATGGCTTACTTTGAGTTGGACGGTCTTCACGTTTACAAACTTCGTAAGTCGCCTTGTCTAATACAGAGACAGCCGCTTGAGCTTCTGTTTCATTAGATGGCTTGAACGCCTTGCCCGCTTTTTGAGCGACAAGTAAACGAAAATCCGTTTTATCCGATGTTTTGGTATCGGCATGAATATCCCAAAATTCTTCAGGGATAAATGCGTTGATTTCACGCTCACGCTCTACCAGAAGCTTAACCGCAACAGACTGTACACGACCTGCCGATAGGCCTCGCGCCACTTTTTTCCAAAGTAGAGGAGACACCATAAAGCCTACAACACGGTCTAAGAAACGTCGTGCTTGCTGTGCGTTTACGC
>ASHK01000464.1 GCA_000695745.1 Vibrio madracius
TAGATTCCTTTAAAGCTCACCCTAAAATAATATCCAATGTCACTGCGTTAACGCAGTCATGTGGGCAGCAAAACTTTATATTCCCAAAGTATTTTACGAGTTTCAACTGGTTAAAGAGACATTGACTTGATTTGAGTGGTGCAAAACGTCGCTATTGACCCGATATTCTTCTCGTCCTTGAGTTGGCGCATCGAGAATAAAGACTTCTCCTGAACTGGGGTATAACACCGACTCTTGAGTGGTAAGCTCATAATCTGCCGTTGTAACAAATAAGGTATTGAAATCTTCGCCGCCAAAAGTACAGCGCGTAGCGTGCTTAACTGCAAGATTGATTTCACCAAGTTGTGTGGCATGACCTATTTTGTTCTGTGATGGAGTGTAATAGGAAATGATGCCGCAGTCCCAGTGACAGATATACAGTTTCCGTGGCGATCAACGGACAGCCCATCAGGATAGCCCTTGCACTCATCGAGCTCAACAAACACCGCCTTTTCAATTATTTGGGTCATCGAATCATCAAGTTGATATTCATATACTTTTCTTTGGAACATATTTGAACAGTAGGCGCGTTTGAGTGCAGGGTTAAACGCTATGCCGTTGGCGACGCTAAATCCAGAATCCATTTCAAGCGCTGTGTTCGCCGTCAGTCGGTAAAGCTTGCCATCAGGAGCCTCAAGTTGATTGTGGTTCATCGAACCAAACCATAAATGACCATTCGGCGCCGTAACCGCATCATTTAAATGAAGCTTAGTTGAACCAAAGCAGGGATCAGCGATAGGAGTAAAATCGTCAAAACTCGAAGTACAATAAAACAGTCCTTGTTTGCTAGCACATATCCAACCATTGCCTTCACATCGTGCAATCGCCGTGATATCAAAAGGTACGTGAAAGACTTGGGTACTCTGGCTGTGAATCGAATACTCAAAAATCTCACTACCTGCAGCTTCGACCCAGACGAGACTATTGGTGTCGGGTTTCCAAATAGGCGACTCGCCAATGGTTGTTTTAATTCCTTTTACTGAATGCATTTTAATTGCCCATATCGATACATTTCGTATCAATATAATTTAGTTCGTGGTTTGGAGAACGATTTCTTTCAGGAATATGTGAAATGACGCAGTGGATTAACGAAAACACAACGACTTAGCTAATGAGTGGACGCAACGCACAAGAAATATCCGTTATAATTTCGATAATTAGCTCGCTCAACAAGGTAAACATCCGTTACCTTAACGAGTACGTATAAAGTTTCCAAACCCAAATAAGGAATCTGGATGGAAAGCTCAATAGCGCCAAGAGCGACGGTTTTACCAAGGTCAGTAGTGGTATTGAAAGATGCGGTCAAAACGTTTATTGACGGTAAAGAATCTCATCACGTATTCGACAGAGTGAACTTGTCGCTGGCGGAAGGA
>ASHK01000465.1 GCA_000695745.1 Vibrio madracius
GAAAACAACCCTGAAGATAAAGACCTTTTGAATGCAATATTTAGAGGTTTCCACACTGTGAAAGGTGGAGCGGGATTTCTGGCATTAACTGAACTTGTTGACACCTGTCATGGTGCGGAAAACGTCTTTGATATTCTTCGAAACGGTCAGCGCTCAGTGAGCTCCGGTTTGATGGATACCATGTTAAAAGCTTTAGATACCGTGAATCAGCAGTTCCAATCCGTTCAAAATATGACGGCGATTGAACCCGCAGATCCTGCACTGCTTGAAGAGCTTCATCGCCTAAGCAAGCCTCATCAGAAGACGAAACGATCGTGTCTACTAGCGATGTTTTAGAACCGTCGACCTCGACCATTTCAGAACCAGAGCTTAGCGTTGTTGAATCAACGACGGTGGCACAAGGCGATTCTATTGATGATATCACCCAAGATGAGTTTGAACGTTTATTGGATGAACTTCATGGTAAGGGCAGCGGCCCAAGTAAAGTGGTTCCTAAACCGGTTGTTTCGGCGGTGGAAAGCACGCCTGTTGCGCCAGCAGAACTGAACTCATCGGATATTACCGATGATGAGTTTGAAAAACTGTTAGACGAACTGCATGGGGTCGGCAAAGGACCGTCAGCCTCTGATGCGTCAAGTTCTATCTCGCCTGTCATTACCCCTAAACCCGTGGTGAAAGAGTCGTCGTCAAGTTCAGACAACGGCGACTTAATGACGGATGAAGAGTTTGAAAAACTGCTTGATGAGCTGCACGGTGTCGGTAAAGGTCCTTCACCAGACGAGTTAGAGGTAGCAACAAAACCAGCATCGCAAAATGTGGTCTCTGCAACAATTGAACCAAAAGTTGTTGAGGTAGCGACATCGCCCGCACCTGCACCAGAAAAGTCGTTACCTGCGGAAAGTAAGAGTACCGCAGTTCAGACTAAGAAACCTCAAGCTGAAGCGACAGTACGTGTTGATACTTCGACATTAGATACCATCATGAATATGGTGGGAGAGTTGGTGTTGGTTCGTAACCGTTTGGTGAGTTTAGGCCTGAACAGCAACGATGAAGAGATGTCGAAAGCGGTATCTAATCTTGATGTCGTCACGGCTGATCTGCAAGGCGCGGTCATGAAAACCCGCATGCAGCCAATCAAAAAAAGTCTTTGGTCGTTTCCCTCGGGTAGTGAGAGATCTTGCTCGAAGCCTCAACAAAGACATTGTGTTGGAGATGCAGGGCGAAGAGACAGATCTAGATAAAAATTTGGTTGAGGCGCTAGCCGATCCATTGATTCACTTAGTTCGTAACTCCGTAGATCACGGAGTAGAGATGCCAGACGCTCGTCAACAAGCGGGCAAGTCCCGTACGGGTAAAATTACGCTGTCCGCCTCACAAGAGGGCGATCATATCGAGTTAGCGATCATTGACGATGGTGGCGGTATGGATCCCGAAAAGCTACGTGCGATTGCCGTGAAGCGTGGCATGATGGATGAGGATGCCGCGTCTCGACTGACGGATAAAGAGTGCTTCAATCTCATATTTATGCCGGGTTTCTCCAGCAAAGAAAAGATCTCAGATATATCAGGACGTGGAGTGGGTATGGACGTGGTTAAGACCGCAATCAACACTCTAAACGGTTCTATTGATATCGATTCAGAG
>ASHK01000466.1 GCA_000695745.1 Vibrio madracius
ATGTATAATGATAATAATTCTCATTTGATATCGGTAAAATATATGCAACAGGTAAAAAACCTCGCTATCGTGAATGGATTAACTCTTGATCAGTTCACGCCAAAATATAAGCGCCTCATACTACCTATTGCTATGGTTGCATTGCTTGTGACTACAGGCACCAGAGAAGTGACAATGAACGCGCTTGCTGACGCTTTTTGGGCGGTTTCTTGCTATGTCGTGTTTACCTTAGTCGTTTACCATCAAGTCTCTCGACTCGTCTCAAGCCAAAATAAATTAGTGGAGCTATACCACCACTCACCCTCACACCAAGTCATTTTTTCATCATTGCTTGGTGCACTTCCTGGTTGTGGAGGGGCAATTATAGTCACCACTCAGTTTGTGTCAGGCCGTGTTGGATTTGGGTCTGTCGTTGCCGTACTCACAGCAACAATGGGCGATGCTGCTTTCTTAATTTTAGCCAGTAAACCCAGTGTTGGCTTTAGCCTCGTCGCTATGGGGGTCGTCGTCGGGATTATCTCAGGGTTGATTGTCAATAAAATACACGCAGCCGAGTTCCTCCGTCCAAAAGCCGACAATCCCTTGGTTAAACGCTTCTCTCAAAGTCATACCCAAGACGAACAAGCCTCATGCGCCTGTCAAATGACATCGACATCTACAGGTGTCCAAAGGGCCGCTATCAATTTACAAGGTCTGTTTTGGAAATGGATTATTGTTCCAGCTCTGATCATTGCCTTTGCTATGTTCATTTCAAGTCGATATTAACCAAGTACTTGGCCTTCCAGCAGATAGTATCGAATGGATAGGAGCAATTTTGGCCGTTGTGATGATGTTTTTATGGGCTTTTACCAAGGAAATTAACGACTATAAAAGTACGGTTGCCGAAGACGCTAAAGTTGCCTCTTCACACCCGATGCAAAAGGCCGCTCAGGATACGCACTTTGTCAGTGCGTGGGTGATCGTTGCTTTCTTGTTTTTTGAGTTAAGCGTTCACTTTGCTCATATTGATTTAGGGACTGCGTTGTCAGGCTACGGCGTCTATATGCCACTTGTGGGTATGTTGGTAGGTCTGTTACCAGGTTGTGGTCCACAAATCCTCGTCACGAGTCTATATATTGCGGGTGCGGTGCCAATGTCAGCACAAATTTCCAACGCTATTTCTAATGATGGCGATGCGCTATTCCCGGCCATTGCACTGGCACCTAAAGCTGCATTGGTCGCAACGTTTTATTCAGCAATACCCGCAATGGTTGTGGGATACGGGTATTACTGGTTGTTTGAGCTGTAACTTGGTTAGTCTAGTAGATGGACAACAGAAACAATGGCTCTGCTATCTAACCCTCTATTCACAGGGATGATCTGTATTTGTACCGGCTCTTGGTTGAGTTTCTCTCCTGTCCAGTAATCGAACCAATCACAAGGGTATTCCGTGGTAAGTGTATACTCCGAGAGATCATCGTCGTAGTGGAACAAACAGTGCAATCGACGGTCCTCAGATAGTTTTAGTGTCGCATGGTTCATGGACAACGACGTAAATGTCGATGCGTTCGAAGAGTGTCGTTGCCTTGAAATGAGTCTTGCTAACGTCTCTTCTGCAAACGGAGTCAATTCAGGTAATGGGTCACCAGAGAGTAGTAAACCGCCACTTGCCAGCAACACGTTGCGATGAAATTCGTAGCTTGCTCTATCGGTTCCTTGATTCGGTAGAGATGTGAATGTGGCACAGTCTGGATCAATTAACCATAAACGCTGATGTTGCCAACTGCGATAAAAGGTTTCTTTGGCAATCTGCTCAAATCTTTGTGGATCACGCTCAACATCATCTGAGACTCGCATAGCATCGACCAAACCAAGTGATGGCCACATCGGTGCGTTACACCCCAACACCAGCGCATTACCTGCGCCTTCATTGATCGCAGCCATACCTAAACGGTATGCTTCAACGCCAGTGACTCCTTTCTGATAGCGCTGTCCTTTCAATGTGCCCCAATAGTTCGCGTCCAGTTTAAATAACTCGACTCCCCACTCTTCTCGCATCGTTTTGACAACACGCGTCAAGTGCTCTTGAACTTCAGGATGCGACGCATCAAGAATGTACCATGGTGTACAACGCCACCCGCCATAAGTAATATCTTCAGCTTTAAGCAACTCACCATTGTTATGCTTTAAGAACCAATCCGGATGATTTTTGAATACGTCCGATTCCGCTTGAGCAATAAATGGTGCCATCCAAATGGCCGGCTTTTTACCTTTGGCTTTTATATCCGCTATCAGTGATTTTACACCACCTTCAAATTTCTCAGACGGTGTGAGCCAATCCCCCATAAAAGCTTGATAACCATCATCAAGCAGCACCCACTCTAGGTCAAACAGCTTGTCTGCCATAATGTCTACATTTTCGATGACATTTTGTCGCGTCACATCCGCATAGTAAGCATACCAAGAGCACCAACCAACAGGCTCTCACCCGACACACCAATTCGTGTAGGATGATGATTAGAAATGAGGTTAGCGTATTCATTGTAAACCTCTTCCAAACTATCACCATGGAGTACCGTTAATGACTCCAGTTGATTACTGGCCCAATGCTGAGGAGAACTTTCCTCACCATCGATGAGCGCAACGATATCGACACCATGACCCGTTGGCTGCAGCTCGAAATAACCCGCAAATCGGTGACAAGATGTAAAACCATACAGATGAAACCCTGTCGACTGTTCTACAACCAAATAGTTGTAAAAACGGCGTGGTGCGTCTTCCGGATAAATACGATAGCTATTGTTGTTGTCTGGGCATCGTCCTATATCTACAAGACCATCAAGTTTCCCTGCGGTTTGACATAGCATCTGAAAGCCATCACCCAGAATATACGCGCCAGATTCAATTTGATTTTCAAACCGAACCAACGCGGTTCGAGATGACAAAGGGGAGAAGTGTAAACTGACATTTTCGAAATGCAGTTCTTTATTTCGTTTAGTTACCTTGATTTCAGGATTGATAGCTAACGCATCAAGCTCTTGAGACACCGGAATATATTCGGTCATTGATTCCTCGACCACAAATTAGGAAGTTACCTAATGAGTATATTGTTAGGTAAAAAAAAACCCATCCTAAAGGATGGTTTTGTGTACTAGTTAAAACTATCAGTGACTAAAGAGGCTTATGCCACTTCAATCGGACCACCGAATGAGGTCACTGGCGGTACTTTACCGGTAAACTTCTCGAAGTCTACTAGACAGGTGTTCGCTGACGTTGCCTGTGCTAACTCAGAAGTTGGGATATCTTGAGTTAGCGTGTTTGGATCGCCGTAGGTATCAATCGCACCAATTTTCTCATTTAGCGGACCATACCACGCACCCTCTTCGATACGTACAACACCAGGAGCGTAGCTATCGGTGACTACCGCACCGGCCAATAATTGACCACGATCGTTGAATACACGGACTAAATCACCATCTTTAACGCCTTTTGCTTTGGCGTCTTGAGGGTTGATGTAGATTGGTTCACGACCTTGCACCGTGTACGTAGCTCGGAACGCTTCCGATTCACACATTTGCGAGTGAAGACGCTTGTCTGGGTGGCATGACTGCAGCCAGAACGGGTGTTTGTCTGAACCAGGACCACCGTGCGAACGCTCAGATTTTTCAAACCACATTGGGTGCTCTTGGCAATATTCGTAACCCATGTTGCCGATGGTACGGCTAGTGATTTCGATAAAGCCTGATGGCGTACCTAATGCATTGATCTCTGGATCCTCACGGAAATCAGCGTGGCGAACCCAAGGTTTACCTGTACCGAAGTCAAGGAAACCTTTTTCCCAGAACACTTCAAACTCAGGAAGTTCAAACTTACCTTTGTTTGCTTCTTTACAGTTGTTGTAAAGAGTCTTAACCCATTCCATTTCAGACATACCACGTGTGTAGTCATCTGAGCGACCCCAACGACGAGTAAGCTCGGTCATGATTTCGAAGTCTGTTTTCGATTGGAATAACGGATCCACCAATTTGTGCATCGCAATTAAACCGCGGCCTGAGTATGCACCGTAGCCATCAATATCGTTACGTTCCCACTGAGTACAAGCAGGTAATACGATATCAGAGAAACGGCAAGTTGCAGTCCAAGCAAAGTCGACAGCAACAACAGTGTGAAGACTACGGAACGCTTCCTTCATACGGTTACGGTCTTGGTGGTGATGCCATGGGTTGTTACCACTAAATACCATCATCTTCAAATCAGGCAGAGTCACAACAGAGCCGTTTGAATTGATCTTCTTACCTGGTTCAAGAAGACTGTCAACCCAACGAGCAACCGGGATCACACGGCTGTAGCCATTAAAGTCTTGGTTGGTGTACTTAGGTGTTTGGCCTTGGTCAATGTTCAGCGGGAACGAACCTGGAGCCGCGAAACCTGTTGACGGTACACCGATACCTGAATAGTGGTGACCATAAGATACACCGCCACCTGGTAAACCAATTTGACCGATCATTGATGCTAATACCGCACCCATCCAATAAGGCTGTTCACCATGCTCTTGACGTTGTACACACCAACCGAACATGATTTGAGTACGTCCTTTAACAAGCAAACGTGCAAACTCACGAATCTTGTCTGCTGGAACACCACAGATTTCTGCAGCCCACTCAGGCGTCTTCTCAACTTTGTCTTTTGTTTCGCCCTGAACGTACTTGATAAAGTCTTCGAAACCTAGGCAATACGTTTCGATGAATTTTTTATCGTACAAGTCTTCGTTATAAAGCGTGTGTGCCATACCTAGCATGAACGCCACGTCAGTTTGTGGATTCACATATAGGTGTTCGTTTTCTAAGTAACGCTGAGTCTTGTTTTTAACTGGGTCAACAGAAATAACATTGATCTCTTTATTCGCTACTTTCTCTTTTAGCTGCTCCAAGTAAGCGAAAGATTCATGCGTTTCACAAGTCCAGCCAACCTGTAGGTTTTTCACTGGATCGTTCGCCCAAAGAATAATGTTGTCACTATTCTCAAGAATCAATTCCCAAGATGTACCTTGAGCATAAACTTCTGTCGAACCTAAAACGTACGGCAGAATGGTTTGACCAGCACCTGTTGAGTAGTCACCTACTTTCTTAACAGAGTAACCGTGCAAGCCCATAGCGCGCATCATATGGTTGGTACAGCTGTGGAACTGACCCGTCATACGCCAACCCGTTTGACCTGTGTGCAGTGCCCAAGGACCGTAGTCCTTTTGTACACGTTCTAACTCACGGTAGAAAAGGTCTAGCGCCTCATCCCATGTCACACGAACAAAACGGTTGTTACCACGCGTTTCCGCTGCATACTTGTGCTTCTTCAACCAATCTAGGCGAACCATCGGGTAGCGCACACGTGATGGGCTGTAAATAATACCTTGAATGCCGTTCAGCATATCAGTTGGGTACTTATCAAGCTCTAGAGGTTTGATTTCTTGAACTTTACCGCACCCAACACGGCGCGAAACGCGCCCCAGTGAGAGCCAGATGTCTTCCAAGTACCATCAGTTTCAGCTGCACTTGCAGACGCCGAAGCAAGCAAACTTGGTCCAATGAGTGCTGCTGCACTTGAGCCCGCTGCGCCTTTAAGGAAGCTTCTTCTTGTAATTGCCATTTTATTACTCCAATTTGACGTCTATTAGTGGTGGCCTTCAGAAAAGTCTGAAGAGTGCTTCTGTAGATACTTAAGAACAAGTGCTTCTGTATCTGTGTCGAAGTTCACGAATGCGATCATACCGTCAAGCATGCCTACCCAGCCGTTAGCACTGAAGTGCGCAACATCAGGTTGAGTGTGACAGGTTGAACAGTTAGTTTGATACGCTTCACCAGCTGCGCTCCAAATCGGAGTGAAGTCAGAAACCATTGAGCCTTCTTTCATCCAAACGTCTACTGCAACTTTCTCCCAAGGAAGACCCGTTAACTCGTCTTCTTTTTTCTCACCAACGTGAACATCACTACTTTGCGATACTTCACGAGTTAGGATAGCAGTCGAGATATTCTTACCAAAGTCTTCTTGAATCACACGGCCATAGCCTTTCGCTTTGCGCCAGCCATCAATTTCAACTTTGATCATGTCACCTTTGACTTCCAAAATTTTAACTTGGCTTGCTGGGCTTAGTAGACCAGCTTCTGTCGTAGCTGTTTCGTCGGTATACAGAGGTAAATGACGAATTGATACAACCTCACCACCTTTTTCATAAGAAGTGCTGTTTGCTACTTGTTCAAGGTCACCTACGATACCACTTGCTTGAGCCATGTCTTTTGGCAAGTTGTGAGCAATACCTTTATGGCAGTCCACACAACTTTGATCGCGCTCTGCCGCTGATTTCATCTGAATACGAGCAGTTGGCGACATTTGGTCGAAGTCCATTGAGTCGTAGTTGTGGCAGTTTTTACATTCTAAAGACTTATTTGCAGAGAAGCGGTCCCACTCATGACGAGCAAGTGCGAAACGACGCGCTTCAAATTTCTCTGGTGTGTCAAGATCGCCAAATACTTGTGCGAATACTTCTTTAGATGCCTGCATTTTGCGGGCAATTTTGTCCGTCCAGTTGTGAGGAACGTGACAATCAGGACAAGTAGCACGTACACCAGAGTGGTTTTTCCAGTGAACAGTGTCCTGCAGTTCTACGTAAACGTTGTCACGCATTGTGTGACAACTGATACAGAATTCTTCTGTGTTAGTTGCTTCGAGCGCGGTGTTAAAACCACCCCAGAAGATAACACCAGCGATAAAGCCACCAGCGGTCAGTACACCCAAGCTGATATGAACAGCAGGACGACTAACGGTACGCCAAAGTTTGATTAAAAAAGATTTCATGACTAACTCTCTTGAATATCGTAATTGAATAAAGGGCTAAAGAATTAGCCGTGTACACCAGGAGGACCAAATACGAACATTTGAAGCATCCAAACGATAAATCCGTAACCACCAACAATGGCCACACTCAAGAGAGGGAAGAATACGGCGCAGATAAAGAAAAATGATTTCCACTCCATACCATGCTTTTCAGCACTCTCAACTTTGTTAACATCACTCATACATTTGCCTATTTTGTATCGTGTATAGTTTCAGAGTCACATCACCGTGCAACTCAATTATTTAATATCTCTATTGGAAAATGCTAAACCATACTAAGCGTGTGGTTCAATCAATTCCGACCATTCATACCTTATTAATCAACCGTTTTTTGAGTTCATCCAGAGTTGTATTTAATTAAAAATTGATGTGTAAATTTGTTAATAGTTATGAAAAAATAATACAGTTATAAGTATGTGAAAGACATTACAATATTGCAACTTATAGCCTCCTAACTCGGTTCTAAAATTTGTGTTTTCCCACAATTTTCTCTCGTCGCGACAGCACTTGTAAAA
>ASHK01000467.1 GCA_000695745.1 Vibrio madracius
AACCGATTCTGCGTCCAAATGCCAATGAAAAAGAGCTAGTCGTGGTTTCTAAGCTGACCTCTACTTTCTTCGGCATTGCTATTATTCTAGTTGCTCTGTTTATTAACTCCCTTAAAGGTTTAAGCCTTTTCGACACTATGATGTACGTGGGTGCTTTGATCGGCTTCCCAATGACTATTCCTGCATTCTGTGGTTTCTTCATTCGTAAAACGCCGGATTGGGCGGGTTGGGGAACGCTAGTCGTCGGTGGCTTTGTCTCTTATTTCGTCGGTTTTGTCATTACGGCAGACATGATTCAAAACTGGTTCGGTCTTAATGAGTTGACTGGTCGTGAATGGGCTGATTTAAAAGTCGCTATTGGCTTGATTGGTCACATGATTTTCACCGCAGGTTTCTTTGTACTCTCAACGTTGTTCTATAAGCCTTTACCTGAGCATCGTGAAAAAGACGTCGACAAGTTCTTCAACAATCTAGCGACACCTCTTGTGGCAGAAAGTACTGAACAGAAGAAGCTTGATAATAGACAGCGTCGTATGTTGGGTTCATTGATCGCCGTTGCTGGTGTTGGTGTAATGGCGATGTTCGTCTTGCCAAATCCATTGTGGGGACGTTTCGTGTTTGTTCTGTGCGGCAGCATCGTCTTTGCAGTCGGCTTACTGCTCGTCAAAGCAGTGGATGACAAAGTGGAAAGCGCGGCTGAAGCCAACGTCGCTACCGAAAACTAGAGCGCTTTATTCATAAATATTGAGCGGCTGATTCCAGCCGCTTTCAACCTTTCTAATGCTTGCAACGTTCAAGCAAGTCCATTGTTAAATCTAATCCAACAAGAATTCATAAAGAGAATCACATGAAAAAAATGTCCTCGCTTTATCTTTAATGGCAGTATTCGCCTCAGTTGCGCTGGTTGGTTGCGGTAACACGAATGCTGACACTACTCACGCTAATAAAACGATGCTTCAAGCGTCTGTGCCGATGGCATTTAATGAAGTGACACGCGATTACCTTTTGTCGAGTGACAGATTGGTTGATGTTGATGGTGCGATGCTTGAGTCCAAGTCAGAACAACAGGTTAACGCACTTAAATCTCAACTTGAGAATGCAAAAGATGGTGAGGTGATTACGATTCCAGATGGAAAATATACCAATTTGGGGCATGTAACAATTGCGGCAAATGGTGTGACGATTAAGGCCGAAACTGCAGGAGCGGTTTGGTTTACTGGTCTAGTTCAATTTGAACTAACAGGTAACAACGTGACGCTAGATAGTTTGGTGTTCACTGAAGGCGGTCCGGCGGAACGTTTCGGCGGAGTTCGCATGATGGGTAACGGAAACACACTGCAAAATTCCACATTCTATTACTTCAATCATGATTATGCATACGAACCTGATGAGCGTCGTTCTGAATATCCTAAATACCTGTGGGTGTCCTTATGGGGTAAAGATGGAAAAGTCATCAATAATCGATTTGAAGGAAAGCAAAAACGTGGCACTTTGATTGGTGTTCAGAAAGATGAGACGCCAGATAACCACCTTATTGCTCATAATATTTTTGTTGATCAGAAACAGAACCAGTTTAATGAGTTAGATATAAAAGAAGCCGTTCGTTACAACGGTAACAGCTGGGAAGCGATTCGAATTGGTGACTCGAAATCTTCGCAATGGGATTCTAGTTCTAAGTTTGTCGATAATTTGCTCGTAGATATGGATGGAGAACGTGAACTTATCTCGATCAAGTCGGGTGATAACGAGATTTCGGGTAACACAATATTCGAAAGTGCAGCGTTGATTTCATTGAGACATGGTAAAGGCAATAAGGTAGAGAACAACGTTATTCTTGGAAACAAGAAATTGCTAACAGGTGGTGTGCGCATCTACGATGAAGATCATGTGATTCGCAATAACTACTTTGCTAACACACGTGGACGTGATGGACTAATTGAAGGTAACGCTGATCTTCGAGGTGGTATTGTCATTAATACAGGGATTATCGACGTAAAAAACGGCGAGCAGCTTGACCAGTCTGTAAAAGGAAAAGAGCTAAACAAGCAATGGACACCAAAGAACATCGACATAGAGAACAACACGTTTGTTGATACCGAGTGGGGCATTGTCTACGGTAATCAATCTCACCGTGTTAGCTTGTTCAATAATGCCGAAGTAGACAATATTTTTGCTGGTGTTGATATTCGATTTAACAACAATGTCGTCGACAATTCACAAAACCCAGAGTTTGTGAGTGTACGAGCTACAGAGCAGTTTCCTCTGGTTGATGCTAGTTACCATAATGAGTTTTACACCCCAACTATAGTAGGGCAAGAGCAGTTAGAAAATTACTCACTAACACTTCCAAACATGTCATTGGAAAACGGGTTTAATCAATACCAAGGAGCAGGGGCAAACACCTCTGAGTTGCAATTGATTACCGCTGATAGTGCGGGGCCGACTTATGTATTAGTGAATAGCAATAAGTAGTGTTTTAGTTAATTTAATAGGAAAGACAAAGCGGCTGAATAGCCGCTTTTTTGATGCGCAGAGATTGTCCCTGATTTGCTAGCTTAACGCCATGCTTTGGTTTCTACCCCGGCTTTTGGCGATATACAGGGCGTCATCTGCACGTGCAAAAATAAGGTTATTTTTTTCCTGATAGCGAGCTTGAGTCACGCCGACACTCAACGTAATTGCGAAAGTGTGTTCTTCGTAATGGAAAGGCTCATTTTCAATAGCGCGACGGATACGCTCGGCGATTTCAAAAGCGGCATATTCATCAATATCTGGCAACAATAATGCGAATTCTTCGCCACCTACCCGCGCTAAAGTATCACTAGGTCGAATGATGTTTTTTACCCGTGTGACCACTTCCTTAAGTGTGTTGTCACCCGCTAAGTGTCCATAGGTATCATTCACTTTCTTGAAATAATCAATATCGAACAGCAACAAGCAATGCGGAGTTGTGCTTTTTGTTATCGCGCTGAGCGTAGAAAAGAAGTGACGGCGATTGGCAATCTTTGTGAGAGCATCTGATTCACTTTGTTTGCGTAATTTCACTTCTAGGCGATGGCGTTTTGAGATATTTCGAGTCAGCCAACAGACGACTCTCTTGTCTTGATACTTAAATGAAAGGGGCGATATCTTTCCTTCAAACCTTAAGACACCAACGGGACCTGAACGCTGATCCAGACCTGCAACATCTTCTCCTGCTAAATCATATTCAACAGTGAGTACTTGGTTATTGTCTAACACAGTAATAATTTGCTCTATGAACCAGTCGGCTTTGTCTTGTTCCAATACGGAGTGTAAAGACTGTCCGATAAGTACTTTTCCATCATGATAGGATTGTGAATCTGTTCCTCCAAGTAAATCGATGTATTCGCCCGTTTCACTTAATATGAACACGGGATCGGGTAAACAAGAGAGTACCTCATAGACTTCGTCTAGGTTAGTGAGCATGTTCATCCTTGTCTTTACATAATCTGCTTTACTCACCATAGAGTATATGCACTTAGAAGAATTCAAAGCAGAGATTCGCAAAGCTGATGCGTCGGTCAACAAAAAGAGCCAAACCCATATGTGGTGGGGCTTCGTGTACACCGATAGACATAAAATGCAAGCACTAAAAAGGCGTTTTAGACCACGTTTTTATGAGTTGTCAGAGTCTAGGTTCTCATTAACTAGGCGCTCATCCATGTCGTCTGAAGTATCATAATCTGAATCGTCATTACTCGCCTCTGACGCGGTATTTTTGCCATTTAAGGCATGGAACCTTTTTCTATCTCGCGCAAGGTGGATGTATTTTATCCAGGTTTTTTCTAGCTTACTTTCAGCGTGTCTTTCGTCTTTGAGCACTTCTATAAAGTGCTGTTCCGCTTCGGACTCAGGGGACAGATCTCCGCTCTCTAGCAGACTCATGGTGTCTCCAAAACGAATCAAGATGTCTTCTTCCACTAAAGTAAAATCACCAGATTTCGCAAATCCGCGTCTAAAACGCTTGTTATCGTAAAAAGGTCTTTTTCCAAGACGAAAATCTACATTTGACATAGCCACCCTCATAACATGACGTTAACCATCGAACTCAGCCTCAGTATAGACAGAGGATGAAAGGTTTTTAAAATTTTACACGTCGATTTTATTGATGTTTTTTTGTGTACGTATTAACTCATTGGTTAGGGGCTACTTTTACTCGGCGTTTTTAATATTGCGTGATGGTTTAATGAAGATTTTATGTCGCCATTGAGTTCCGAAAATGGCTAGTAAGATGTGAGATGTGAGTTACACTGGCGACAGAATAAACAAGTTTGAGGTAGTGATGGACTCACTGACGAGAGAGCAATATTCGGTCGCTCGACTATCAAGGGATCCTAGGTTTGACGGTGTGTTTTTCGTGGCGGTAAAGACAACGGGTATCTTTTGCCGTCCCATTTGTCCCGCAAACTTACCACGAGAAGAGAATGTTGAGTATTTCTCAACAGCACCGGTTGCGCTGCAAGCTGGATATAGACCTTGCTTACGTTGCCGTCCAGACAGTGCGCCTAATTCTTGGGCATGGCTTGGTAAAGAAACCAGTTTTCGTCGAGCTGTAAAGTTGATTGAGCAGGGGGCGTTGCAGCATTCGAATTTAGAGACCTTGTCAGACAGACTTGGTGTAACCAGTCGATACTTAAGACAATTGTTTCAAAATCATTTGGGTATGTCACCCAAAGTCTATGCTCAATATCATCAATTGATGTTTGCCAAACAGTTGC
>ASHK01000468.1 GCA_000695745.1 Vibrio madracius
GTCACCGTTACTGAAGTTTCCTCTAAAGCGGATGCAGACACTCAAACATTTGAAGTCACAGTGACGCTCGAAGCGCCATCTGACCAAAATATCCTTCCTGGTATGACAGGTTATGTCACCGCCGACTTCTCAAAACTTCAAGAGACTAAGGCTCGATTCAAGTACCTGCAACGGCCGTGATCAGTGACAACGCACATAATGCGACAGTTTGGGTCGTGGGTGATAACAATACGGTGTCTCCAAAGCAGATTGAAGTCTCAACCATGTCTGGTGATCGTATTACGGTCCTGTCTGGGTTAGAAATGGGTGAACGTATCGTGACTGTAGGCGTTCCATTCTTAATCGATGGTATGGAAGTCAGCTTAATGCCAGAAATCGATCAAGCGCAATAACTGTAACTCAGCAAGAAGAGATGTTTTATGAATTTAGGTGAGTATTCAGTAAAGAATAAGGTGAATAGCTGGCTTTTAGTCTTGCTAATGACCATTGGGGGCGTGTTGGCTTACTTTGAAATGGGTAAGCTTGAAGACCCTGCATTCACAATCAAAGAAGCAAAAATTATCACGGCTTATCCAGGGGCTTCTCCGCAAGAAGTCTATGATGAGGTCACTTATCATATCGAAGATGCTGTGCGTCTGCTTGGACAAGTTAAACGAATTAAACGCTCGGTAACCCGTGAAGGGTTGTCGGACATTACGATTGAGTTCAAAGATGAGTATACGTCAGCAGAGATGCCAGGTATCTACGATGAATTGAGACGTAAAATCGCCGACAACAAACATAAATTGCCACCAGGGGCTGGAGAGCCACAGATTGTCGACGATTTTGCTGACGTTTATGGTGGATTCCTTGCGTTAAATGGCGATGGTTATACCTATCGCGAGCTTAAAGATGTTGCCGACAACCTTAAGAAACAACTGGTCTTGGTACCTGGGGTACGTAAAGTTTCTATAGATGGTGACCAAAAAGAAGTCGTTTATGTTCAGATGTCTAGAGCAAAAATGGCGGAACTTGGTATCGATATGGCAACTATCGAGAACTTACTGAGTTCTCAAAACCTTGTGTCTGACTCTGGTCGTTTCCGCGTTGGTCCTGAATTTATCAGAATTGAACCGACAGGCAGCTTTAAGCACGTGAGTGAAATTGAAGATCTTTTGATTTCTAGTGACAGCAAAAAGCTTATTCGTTTAGGGGATATTGCTGAAGTTACACGTGAATATGTAGAGGAACCAAGCAAACTGATCTACTTCAACGGAAAACCTTCGCTTACAGTGGGGATTTCTATGCTTCCGGGCAAAAACGTTGTTGAAGTAGGTGGGCTCATTGCGGATAAGATTGAGAGCCTTGAGAACCAAATCCCTCTAGGGATGAACCTAGATATTATCTATGATCAGCCGTCCGAAGTGGATCAGTCGGTAGCTGGCTTTGTCACCAATACGGTAGAAGCACTGATCATCGTAGTGGTGGTACTGCTTGCCTTTATGGGGCTGCGTGTTGGCTTGATTATCGGCGCTGTTTTGATGATTACAGTGGCAGGTACATTAGCGCTCATGCACATGTATGGTATCGAGCTTCAGCGTATTTCCTTGGGGGCTTTGATCATTGCGCTCGGGATGTTAGTTGATAACGCCATCGTTGTCGCTGAAGGTATGATGATACGAATTAAGCGTGGCGTACCAGCGATGAAAGCGGCGGGTGAAGTGGTTGGCGCTAATGGTTGGGCACTCCTTGGGGGTACCGCTGTAGGTATTCTTGCATTTGCCGCCATTGGTATGTCGCAAAGTAATACGGGTGAATTTACGCGTTCATTGTTTTACGTAATCCTTATTTCCTTGTCGTTAAGCTGGGTCACCGCGGTGTCGACTACTCCTCTGCTGTGCGCGCTTCTGCTTAAAAAAGATGACAAAAAAGAGGGAGAAGAAGAAAAAGATCCTTACGCTGGTGCTGGTTTCGTTATTTACAAAAGTGTCCTGCAGTTCGCTCTTAGGCAACGTGCGTTAACTATCGGCGTGATATTAGCGATGTTCGTTGCTGCAGTTTGGGGATTTGGTTTTGTCAAAAACGCTTCTTCCCTAATGCCAATACGCCAATGTTCTTCGTGGATGTATGGGAAGTTGAAGGGACAGATATTCGTCAAACTCGCGACGATACTCTAAAAATTGCTGAGTTTATCCGTAAGCAAGATGGAGTAGAGTGGACGGCTAGCTTTATTGGTGGTGGTGCATCACGATTCTCTTTGGTTTATACACCGCAAGACTCTACCAAAGCGTATGGTCAGATCATTGTTCGAACGGAAACTCGTGAGCAAATCGCGCCGCTCAGAAGAAAATCGATACCTCATGACAGAAAATATCGATAACATCGAACCTAAGATAAAAGGTCTGCGTATCGGTCCTGGACGTGACTCGAAGATTGAAGCTCGTTTTGCGGGTCCAGATCCAGAGGTGCTACGTAACCTTGCGTCTCAAGCGGAAGCTATTATGCATGCTGACCCTGAGACCAAAGAAGTGCGTAACGACTGGCGTCAACCGGTTAAATTGATCAAGCCTATCTTCAACGAACAAGTGGCTCGTCAGTTAGGTATTACTCGTACCGAACTCACCGCTTCGCTAAAGGCCGCTAGTGAGGGGACACAAGTTGGTATCTATCGTGATGGCGTAAGACTGTTGCCGATTTATTTCCGTTCCGATGCGAGTGAACGACAAAACGTTGCTCAGCTGATGGATGCGCAAGTCTATAGCCCTGTACTGCAAAGAACGGTGCCTATTGCACAAGTAGTGGTGGGTTTCGAGACCGTTTGGGAAGATGCGATGATTCGTGGACGTGACCGTTTAACGACTATTATTGCGTCGGCTAACCCGAAAGGTGAGTTGGCTGCCCCATTGTTCGAACGACTCAAGCCACAAATTGAGGCTATCGAATTGCCACCAGGTTATTCTATGGACTGGGGTGGTGAATATGAAGATTCAGCGGAAGCCCAAGGTGCTCTGTTTAGTGCCATCCTGTTTCATTCATCATGATGATTATTGTTGTTGTCTTGCTGTTTGGTAAGGTTCGTCAACCGCTCATCATTTGGATTACAGTACCGTTAGCAATCATCGGTATTACAGCCGGTCTATTACTGCTTGATGGCGCCTTTGACTTTATGGCCTTGTTAGGTGCATTGAGTTTGATAGGTCTGTTGATCAAGAACGCGATAGTCTTGCTGGAAGAGATTGATATGCAAGCTGAAGAAAAGCCGCTTTATGATGCGATTATTGATTCTTCGATCTCTCGTATGAGGCCTGTAATGCTTGCAGCGTGTACGACGATCTTGGGTATGATTCCGTTGCTAGGGGACGTCTTCTTCGTCAACATGTCCATCACGGTTATGTTTGGTTTAGGATTCGCAACTATCTTAACTTTGGTCTTTATCCCGGTAATGTATGCCATCTTGTTTAAGGCTAAAAATCCAGCCTAATCGTTATTAAACAAAGTAAAGGTCAGACCCTGTGTCTGACCTTTTTTATTTTAGCGACCTTAGAGCAAGGAGAGATAGGGAGTTACTTTCCCGTTTTAGCAACTAGGAATTCAGAGAACGCTTTCCAGGACTTTTTATCCGCGTCTTCGCGATAGTTCTTGGAATCAAACACGGTAAAGGCATGGGGAGCACCACTGTAGGTGATCATTTCATGCTCAACACCGTCTTGCTCCAACTCTACCGCCAGTTGAGCAAATTGTGACATTGGTATTGCTGTATCCGCAGTGCCATGAAGAACCAGTATTGGCGCTTTAGTCTGAGTGTAATTTTGTCCTTCAGGTGTGCCAAGTCCACCATGGAAGCTAACAAAACCTCTCGCGTTCATGCCAGCTCTCGCTGATTCCAATACTGCGGCTCCTCCAAAACAGTAGCCCATGACGACGGTATCGTCCAAGTTACCGCCCAGTTTCCCTGCTTGTTGCAGACCCGCATTCATCAGAGCTTGTAGTGTTGCTCTATCTTTATACAACTCTCCAGTGTGTTGCTTCTTGTCTTCGACTTTTGTCGGTCTGACATCCTGCCCAAAAAGATCAACGGCAAAAACGTTGTATCCCATCTCATTCAGCATCTCTGCTCTGTCTTCTTCATACTCCGTCAAACCATCCCAGTCATGAACCAGCAATACGAGTGGTGCGGTATTGTTGATTTTTGCCCAGTAACCCTCGTAAGGTTGTCCATTTACCTCATAGATAACATGCTCTCCGGCAGCAGAATAGCCACTGACCAATGTGCTACTGAGAAGTATTCCAATGAGTTTTTTGTTCATTATTGTTCCCTCTTTACTGGCTTTGTTGTCCACGTATTACCAAGCTTAGTACGTGAGTTCTATTTTTTAATTCATCTGGTTGGAATAATTGTTTGGCCTGCGCGAGGAATAACGCTAAGACGTATCGGTGAAAACGGAGGTGGTAGTGGGAGAAAACGGCTTTCTATTTAGTTACCCATGCGATATAAATATAAAAGTATCAACAACATGGATGTGATTAATGAGTAATAAATTGAGTTTGCCATTGATACTAGCACTGGTCAGTGTTGGACCAAGTACATGGGCGGCAGAATATAAAAATCATGTTGACGAGAAAAAATCGAAAGTAGATGACACGAGTCAAAGTTCAGCAGATAAGCAAGGGTTCATTGCATTACCGATACCCATGTCGAACCCAACGTTAGGCACGGGAATGCAATTAGTTGGGCTGTATATGCATGC
>ASHK01000469.1 GCA_000695745.1 Vibrio madracius
CGATGTGTTTGTGTGCCGGCATGGTACGAATGGTTTTTTGCATTTGACTCAATTCCTAAGTTTGTATCTTTTTAATCCCAATCACTATGCGTTGTTGCTAGTGTTATTGGGATTAAAAGGCATAAATATCCGTCGATGGTAATGTTTGTAGTAACGACTATCAACGATGGTAACTGATATCTGTGACAGTTAATCACCTTCGACAGAAAAGATTGGACGATAGCCAGTTGGAGATAGAGATTCCTCTATAGCAAGACTGGATAAATGTGTCGGTGACAGGACTTCTATGCTCGGTGCCTGATCCTTCTGAAACGGTATTTGTCTTAGATACGATGTGGCTTGCAGCACTGAAATACGGCCTTGTTCGACCATTTTATCCGTTGGTGCAAGCTCGACTTTGTCACGTAGCAAGCCTCGATAAACGCCATGACTGAGATAAATAGAGAGTAGTTCAATGGTATCTTCTTTTTCGGAGCTTCTCAGTTCGCTTATTGCAGCTTCAATGGCAACAGCACTGCCAACAATGTAAGCGACCTCCTCATGGTCCTCAATCACTTGCTGGATTAGGTTACGCTGTAACTCCTTGTCATTATCTGCCCATAACGTTTCTACTACTTTGATATCACTGTTTTTTATTGCTTCTAGGAACCCCAGGATTACAGGTTTCGTCCCTCCACTGGAACGAGGGCCAGGTAATAGTGCAACGGCGGTGATGCCCGAACCTTTCGGGTGCTTTTTCGCTAAATAATGACCAACTTTGTAACCCATCCAGTACCAATCTACACCGACCACACCTTTCACATGTTCTGACTGTGCTTTATCTACGATGAGATGATTGACAGTGGCAAAAACAGGGACATCTCCAGTGTAAGTGGATAGGTCATGCTTGTAAGCGGTAGGCGAGACTGTGCCAAGAATAATGGCGTCGGCATTCCATTGGCGACAACTTAGTAATTGTGCTCTCTGCTTTTTCTATATTGGGGTAGCCTCCTGACTCAAAGACTTTTAGGTCAACGTGTTGCTTTTTGGCTTCTTGAACCATTCCGTAGTTGACGGACAACCAATAAGAATCTTTAAGGTGAGGATAAATTGCACAAATCTTTTCTGGAGACGCAATGGCATACGAGCTAGAAAGAAGCAAGGCCGCGGAAAAAATGGGATAGAATAGGTTTTTTTTTGACATTGGTTAATCGTTTAGTGGCATCTCTATCTTCAACACTGCAAAATATAGCGTACTATCAAAGAGTAAAGAAGTGGATTCTGTTGGAGTGGTTAATGTTACTCTCTAAAGCCAGTATTGGCCGTAAGTTGTTATTTTCGTTCTTGGTGATGGCGATGTTGGTCCTGCTATCTACCGCAATTGGTGTATCTGGGTTCTCACTCGTCGCCAAAACGGAACGTAACGTGGTTGATACCGCAATACCCTCAATGCTTGAAGCTCGTGAAGTCTCCGAGTTGAGCACTCGAATCATTGCGTCGGTGCAAACCCTGTCGAATGCAAAAACGAAAGAGCAACACCAAGAAGCAGGAAAAGTGCTCTTTTCTCGTCTTGAGGCGCTTCTAAGCCACATTAAAACGCTCGGTTCTGACTCCTTTGATTCAAAATTACTCAGTGAGCTCGAAAACTATGTTCAGTCTATTATCGATAGTTTAGTCGAACTTGGTGTTGCTGTAGAACAATCTATTACTTTAGATAAGGACATTAATGACGAAGTAGAGTTGCTGAGAGTCAAAGCCGAAGAACTTGAACAACTCACTAGAACTCAAGTGCTAAATACCAGCACCATCGCCGTTTCGAATGTGACTCATATATACCGCCTACTAGAGCAAGAAAACAAAGAAGATGCACTGGACGCTCTCGATAGTTTAGTCGAGGTCGACATGGACCTATCAGAAAGGCTACATGAGCTGCATTTGATGGCGTTCAAAACACTCAATCAGATTGAAGAAAGCCGCACGGTTTCCGATCTTGGGCGGATTGAAGAACTGCAAAAAGATTATCAAAGCAATATTAATATCATGACCAGGCGTGTCAAAGGCGTAGAAGATCCAGCACGTTCTCAGCAAATGACCGAGCTGTTATCTGAATTAGCACAAGGAAAACGTGTATTTACATTGTTGACTCAAAAGCACAATGTTCGTCAACGCTCCAAAGCCCTAATGCAGGAAACGCTCGAACAATTCACGTCTCTCAATTCCACCGTGTCCAATTTGGTCGATCAGTCTAATGCGGCCACGACCAAAGCGGTAGCCGAGTTATCCTCAACCCTGAACTACGCACAGTGGACATTAGCACTGCTGTCGATCGTTGGTTTTATCGTTGTCGTTTTGATTGTCTGGAGAGTCGTGTACGTATCGGTCGTTAAGCGTTT
>ASHK01000470.1 GCA_000695745.1 Vibrio madracius
GAGTTGATGGTGCTTGGTGTGTTTTCTTGAGGTATATCGTTTTGTAACCACATGCGGGAATATCTTTAACACTCACCATCATAGTGATTTTTCTATACCAAGTTGTGGTGGTGCTATTGGAAAGTTCTTGGATGATCGTCGACATATCTTGCTGGGATTCATCAGTGATTTGATATTGGAGTTCTTTACCTTGCTGATCGACGATTTTAAAGTGGTCAGATGGGGTGTAGATGATGACTTCAACCAAACTATCACGTTTCTTCGGAACACTATTGAAGACCACGACTTTGGTGCCATTGACAGAAGCTTGAATACCTTGCGTTAACTTTCTGAAGTTGAGTTCGAGGAGTTGCTCTGCGGTTTCTATGCCGGAATAGCAGACGATGAAAAACCATGGCATTGACACGATCTGAGTTGCAACCACCGATACTATCGTGGGCGTGGCTCTTCATTGCCTCTCGCCAGATCTGATTCACTGCCGTTTGGGGATAAGGCAATCCGTTGGTGTAGTTCAACGCTAATAAGGTTCAAGATAACGGCTGACTAAGGTTTCTAGTTTTTCGTTCGCAAGCTTAATATCCATTCGCGTTGAAAAAATGCCACGATGTATTCTCATATACTTGGGATCGAGCATTTCGCCTGTGAAATGGCTTAAGGTGGAAGCAGATGTATTAAGGGTTTTGAAATAGTTATCAAAAGAGCTGTTTATAAAGTGAAATTCGTCTTGGGTTTGGTTAGCTTGTTCGAGAAGGCTAACTACTTGAAACTCAAACGGAGACTGATCATTGCCGTTAGGAAGCATGATGTGGTCACCCGCAGCAAACTGACATTGTTTTCTTGCATTTGAAGTAATCGCTTCGGTAAAACTCACAGGATCAGTAGGTAACCATTTTGAGCATCCATAGCCCCATGGAAATACAGCCGTGGTTATCTGACTTCCGTCTTGGCTTTGCCATTGAAATTCTGTATTAGCGACGAGTCGCTCGGACCAACCACGCCAAATCACGGCACGGTCGATATTAAATTGATTCAACAACATCGGGAGTTGTGCGGATTGGCCAAAAGAATCAGGAACATAGCCAACTTTCATTGTTTGACCAAATTTCTCACAATCGCTCACTCCAAGCAGTAGGTTACGAGTAATTGACTCGGCGCCAACAGTGAGGAAGTCGGTTTGAGTGTACCAAGGACCGATCAATATTCGGTTTTCTTTGATTAGTTTTTCTAATCTTTCTTTGTGTTCTGGTGCGACTTGTAAATAGTCATCTAGTACCACGGTTTGGGCGTCTAATACAAAAGATTCAATATTAATGTCTTGTTCCATTCTCGACATTAAATCGTCCATAAAATAATAAAGTAACGCTTTTGAATCGTTCTCGGTAAAATACCACTCACGATCCCAATGAGTATGTTGAATTAAATGAATCGTTTTCATAAGACGTGAATAACCCCAGAGCATTGAGCTCTACAAATTAATTAGAGTAAGAATGTACAGGGCTAAGTGACTAGCCCCGTTTTAACGTGACCTAGATTAACGAGAAACGGTAAATTTAGGAGCTGGTTCTGATTTTGCAGGTGTAGTTGTTTGTTCACCATTGAAAACCAACAAAGAACCTACCGCAATGATGGCAGAGCCGGTTGCAATAGCGATAACGTAAACAAACCAACTTTCAACAGCAAGCCAGCCGTAGAAGCCGGAAATCGGCGCTTTGTTTACTGCCCCAAGACCAACGGCCATCGCTGCGCCCACAGCAGAACCTAATACATTGACTGCAATAATTTTTGGGTTGGCTAGTGCGAATGGAATAGCACCCTCTGAGACGCCAATTAAGCCATAAGTGTTGATGCCTTGCCCGCTTCTTGCAAAGAGGCAGGGAAACGCGAGCGCCAAATCAAAGTAGCAACGCCGATACCAATTGGAGGAATAATAATCGCGACTTGTGCTGCGGTATTTGGGTCGTAAATACCAGAAGCTAATAAAGCCATTGCTGTTGTTACAGCCGCCTTATTAATTGGACCACCAAGGTCAAAGCCAACCATGCCACCCACTACTGCTGCAAGAATGATCTTGTTACCGTCTGACATTGAAAGCAGCCAAGATTCAAGACCTTTATTCAAAGCCGCCATTGGATCGCCGATAACATAAGACATTAATGCGCAGACCAGTAATGTGCCACCAACAGGAATAATAAAGATAGTCCAGCTGATGCGAGTGATTTTGGTAACTTAATTTTGGTTGCTAGATACTTAACGATATAACCGGCAAGAAGACCAGCAGCAAGTGCACCTAAGAAACCTGTGCCTATTTTACCTGCAAGTAAACCACCAATCATACCAGGGGCAATACCTGGCTTATTAGCAATAGCAAATGCGATATATCCGGCAACGACAGGTAGCATTAACGATAGCGCCATACCACCGAAGCCATCAAAGTCGTGGAATAGCCTGACAAGTTGATGAATCGACTCTCCGTGGCTCGCATCCCAAATATTATCCACGCCATAGAAGGAGGCGCCAATCCGCGCAATGCCCATTAAAACAGCACCTGCGATGATAAAAGGCAACATGTATGACACACCGGTCATAATAGCGTTTTTAATCTCTGTACCTACTGATTTTTGACCTGCATTTAATTGGCTCATGGTTACACCTCCGCTGTGAGCGCCTCAAATAAAGCAGAACCGTGTTTAATAGGGTCTGCAACTTTGCATTCAATTTTAGGGAGCGAATCGAAACGTTCTACACCGTTAATTGCTACGTCTGCTGCAATGATTGCCGCATCAGCTCTAGCAATATCTTCCGGTGTGATTTCGTTCTCAGCGCCATACTGCCTTGAGTCTCAACCTTAATTTCGAGTCCCAATTCCTTAGCTTTAACTTCAAGCGCTTCAGCGGCCATATAGGTATGAGCTACGCCAGTAGGCAAGCGGCAACGCACACGATGAACATAATATAATCCTCTTTTTATTGTAAAAAAAACACACAACTGCGATAACGCTAGTTGTGTGTTTTTTGATGTTTCTATCAACTAATGTAAGAAAAGCGTAGGCCTTTTCAAGTACAGAGTACTGACATGCTTTTWAAAATTTCAGTAAATCCAACGATAGCAATATAGCTTAATACCAAACGAACTAAACGAGCATGTTGTACCGCGTAAAGATATTCGTGATGGTATCGAGTGGTGGTTGTCGGGAGAACAATGGCCCTAAATGGAGGTATGAGCTCAGCACTTTTAGTCCAAAGGTTCGCGTACTGTTCAGCAAGATTGAGCTCATCTGTTGCAAGTTCTGAAATAGAGGCATCTGTCAGCTTATCTATAGAATCAATAGACTGAGGAATGAAAAACAAACAAAAAGCACGGAGCGCAAGCAATACGTGCTTGAAGCATTCCGGTACAAGTTGTTTAAATTTCACTATTGATTTCATTTTAGCTATCCAATTCTATATTGCGTTTAATATTATATATGTATTCCAATTATATCCGTGATTAAGATCTCAAATGCAATGTCGACTCTGTAATTGAATATTTTTATTCAATTTATAATTTATTTTATATTTTCTATATGATTAGTAAAACTTATCAATATTTAGCGGTGGTCTCTTTCAGTTGGCATGTCACCATAGATAAGACTTTAGTCTTGTTGGCTTGAAGAGTTGTCGGATCGATACTAATTTTGATTATATCTGAGTACTGCATAAGGAATTGCATATGGATGTTGTAGTGATGCTTACAAGTGGCCAATTTGGTGTACTAGAAGATTGCGATAACCTTGAGATAGAGGGGCAAACGGTTGATTGCTGGGTCGAAGTAGAGGAAAGCTTCGAATATCTTTCCGGGCAAGTTGAAAGAGTGATGTAGATGAAGACAAAGTGGGTTCTATTAGCGATGTTAGGACTGCTGGTTGTGTACGATTGGTCTTTTTCGCGAGACAAGCTAGACAGTGAAGACTTTGTGGCATCTTTCGACAAAACGTCTCCTGATGAGAGTGATGTGATGTACCATTTGGACACATTAACAGCAAACAAAGCGCAGTTAGACGCGGCGTTGAGCTATTATTATCTTGCGCTCCTCGTTACTGAAAAAGATGTCGAGATGAAAAACGATCGTATCGCTTTGGCAAACCAGGTCGACGAAAAGCGACAACAAGTTATCGAGAGCTATCGTGTGTCAAAGAAAAACGTCGCGACTTATGATCAGGTCTTGAAATATGTAGCCGACACCATAACCTCTGACGACAAGCGATATAATCGTTGGTATCAGATCCAACTTGCGGGTCAAGGAGATCTCAATCAGAGAGTGGTCAAAGTGAGTGATATGCACGCCAGCTACTCGCATTGTCAGCTTGGCACTTATTGTTAATACTAAGGCCGTTTCAACGGCCTTTAAATCTCAATCCAACCTTAATTTAGGCACTGAGTTAGCCCATTGGCAATAGACTCAAGAAACCGAAAATAACTCCCTTTCTCTACAGCGATCATACTCCCTACAGGATCAAGTTCTCCTTTTTGAGCACGAGTACCTCGGACGGTTTGTTCCACAAGAGCCGGTGTGAACTGCGGCTCAGAAAACACACACTGGACTGATTGCTCTTCAATGGTGTTTTTGATGGTAATTAACTTTTGGCGCCAATAGGGCGTTCAGGATGAACGGTAAAGTGACCGAGGTTGTTGAGTTCAAAATAGTCCTCAAAATAACCATAGGCATCGTGAAAGACGAAGTAACCTTGGTGTTGGATGGCGTTAGCTGTTGCTTTATCCTTTCAACCGTCTGAGACAGTGTTTGATTAAACTGTTGTAATTTAGATAAATAATCGAGCTTCAGATCTGGGGAAATCTTAATAAGTTCACTGGTAATGGATTGAGCAATAATTTTCGCCTGTTCAGGGCCAAGCCAAATATGGGGATCATAATGGGAATGCTTATGGCCACAACCGCATGGCTTGGTAAACGTTCTTAACGGCATGTTTTCATTGTTAGCGAGAGCGAGTGAGCGTCGGGATTTCGCGATAGGTTTAGCCAGAAAAACTTCAAGATCGCTGCCTACCCACACAATCAAATCAGCAGATTGGATTTTTTGAATATCACTCGGTTTTAAAGCGTAATCGTGAGGTGAGGCATTTTGTGAGAGTAATGAAGAGCTTGAATCGCTTGTTAGAATCAATTCATAAGTAATCATTTCTAATGGTTTTATCGAGTTAAGTATGGTTGCTGCGCGTACTGGTAGTGCTAACAATAACAGTAGAGGAAGTAGGTATTTAGTCATAACAAAGTCAATGGGTGTGTTTTGATGTGTTATAACATAACAATAATTTGCAGCTGATATTGTCGAGAATAGAATTGGTTGGAAAAACCATCACGTCATGCAGCAAGCTTATATTGCGCTGACGTGATGACACGTTATCGCTTGACGACCCAGTTGAGTGCGAACAACAGGCAATAGGAAATAATGAGGCCAATAGCATCCATGCCCAGCCTTGAGTATAGAGAATAAAACCAGCGCCTAACGAGCCTGCAGCTTGAAAGCCCGTTATGGAGAAGTCGTTAACCGCTTGAACTTTAAAGCGTTCACTAGGTTTATAGGTTTGAGGCAGCAAGGTCGTGCCTCCGATGAACAAGAAGTTCCAGCCAACCCCTAATGCGACGAGTGCCCACCAATAATGATGGACAGAGTGCCCGAATAACGCGATGACAATACACGCAAGAAAGATGACACACCCTAAAGAAATCAGTTTATAGATGCCAATTCGTTTAATGAGAAGTGGTGTGATTAGTGAGGGAAGATACATGGCCATTACGTGGCTTTGAATAACCCATTTTGCACTTTGAATATCATGACCATGCCCAGACATAGCCAGGGGTGTTGCAGTCATTAAAAATGCCATTACTGCATAGGCCGTAAGTCCTGAGCCAATTGCAAGCCAAAGTAGCGGCTGCTTAAACAACGCTGACAAAGTACGTGCTTCGCCGACATCACTATTTTTATCGTGAATGTCTAATGGCTTCATTGCGATAGCGAGTATGGCAGCGCCAATGATTTCCAGTGTTCCTAGTGCCGCATAAGCGCGAGCATAATCGGATTCAAATATTGGAATCAACTGGCCTAGGTTGAGTAGCTCTGGTCCCACCCAAGCGGCTGCGATGCCGCCAACCAAAACCAAACTGATAACACTGGCATGCTGAGAGGGATTGGTGCAGCTCTCAATGGCAGCAAAACGATATTGACCGACATAGCTAATTGGGTGCCAAGAATGAAGGTACTCAGAGAAAATCCCCAAAAACTCCCATTATCAATATTACAAGCAGCAAAGTAGGCTGCTACGCTGCTGACCAAAGCCGCGATGACAAACGCGTGCTTACGACCAATCTTTCTTTGAATACGTGCCGCAGGAAAGATATTAAGTGAGACACCTAATATTAGCGCAGTGACAGGCAATGTTGCTAAAGTTGGATCATTATGAAGGCTTGTGCCAACAATACCACCCAAAAATACATTTAAAGCACCGACTGACAGGACGAAGGGTTGAACTGTGGCGAGTAGCCAAGCATTCCATGGCAGAGATTTCATGAAGTTTCTTTTTAGTAGCACATTCGTTGGGTTTCTATGGTGCCGGAAATGGTGAGAAAATCAATCAAATCGAGGAAGATCGATTTGATTGATAAATGGATGCTTAATGACCTACGGTCTTGGAAAGTAAGTTAACGACTAGAACCCCAGAGAGAATAAGGCCAATACCAACAATCGCAGCTAGGTCGAGCTTTTGACCATAAGCGAAATATCCAACTGTCGCGACAAGAACAATACCAGCGCCACTCCATATCGCATAAACCACACCCACCGGCATACTCTTGACGGTAACAGATAGCAAGAAGAAAGCAACGGCATAGCCAATTCCGACCACAAGGCTTGGCGCCAGTTTGGTAAATTGTTCTGTTTTTGGAATAAATGAAGTTGCGATTACTTCGGTCACAATGGCTATTGAAAGGCAATAGCAGGAGGCAGAGAAACAAGAGTTTGAAACATACCGCGAAACAACCAAGCAAATGAACACGAAACCGCTCGTATTCTGATGGCCGAGAGTATAAATAATTTAAAAAACTTTGCTAGCTTCGATTAGGTAAATGATTATTACATTGCCGATATAATGAGTGAAAGCGCAGTATAAATGAACTGCGCCAACATAAATTATGGGGATTGAGCACTCAGTGTCTTTTTCTTAAGAAATGTTGTAATCGCGGTGACACCGACGATGTACATCGTCCCACCAAACAGAGCAATCGCCATCCAAGACAGGCCATGCGATGGTTACGGTATCAACAATGACCATCACTTAATCTCAATAAATTTAAAGAATTGGTCAAAAGAAGAAGTTCATCGAGTGAGGAAATATTGTTCGTTGAGGGCTGCAGGCACATTTCGAAACAATTGCTCATCGATTGAAGTGGGTTTGCAATCCCTTGATAAGGTTATTCTCTATCGAGTTGATGAAGCACGTGGTTTAATAGCGACATGTGCTTAGTTGTTCTGTCCACTTTCAATTAACACATGCATCCAACATAGACATTGTATTAATGTTTTTGCCTGCTGCTCTTGGCCGCAGGCTTTTTTTACAAGTGAGACAACGAGTTAGCTTGGCGAGAGAGTCTTTCACGTAATGTCTCTGGTAGAATGCTCCAATGAATACCTTCTAAAGCACCAGCAATGTAGAACAATAGGTTAATCCCTGGCTGCTTGTCTTGACTGCCACAGATGGCTCTATATGCTTTCACCGGACCTTGTTCTCGCAGCTCATCGATAGAATGGATCCCGGCTTTGCGCAACATTCGTTCTGTTTTGTATTGCATGTTCGGAAGATCTTTGATGCGTTTCGGAATTTGTTTGCGTTTTTTCTGCTCCAAACTAACATTCCACACTTCCTCACAGAGTTTCGCTATCTGCTCTTCACAATGTTGTATGGTTTGAGGGATGGAATAATAATGAGAAAGGCTAGGATAGCTACGTGATGGCGAACGCCAATGAAACTCGTATGGAGTACATCCTAACCCCGAAAACTCGTCTCTAAATTTACAATTTGGTGCTCTAAGGTAGAGCTTGTCGCCCTTAATTAGTGCAAACA
>ASHK01000471.1 GCA_000695745.1 Vibrio madracius
GCTAGCTCTGCTTGAACAGTGTCATTTATCGTTATTTGCTATCGATGAAGCGCACTGCGTGAGTCAATGGGGACATGACTTTCGTCCTGAATATCAGAAGCTAAATGTCCTAAAACAGCGCTTTCCTTCTGTGCCGAGAATCGCACTTACTGCGACTGCCGATAGCCGCACGCAGCAAGAAATTGTCGGCAGCTGGCGCTTGAGAACGCCGAAGTCTTCGTTCACAGTTTTGATAGACCGAACATTCAATATCACGTCTCGGATCTTAGTAATGCTAAGCATGAGCTCTGGTCTTTCATTCAAGCCCATCATCCCGAAGATGCCGGTATTATCTATTGCCTGTCACGCAAGAAAGTGGAAGAAACGGCTCAATGGCTTAACGAATTAGGTAAGGTCGCCCTTCCCTATCATGCAGGTATGTCAGCGGATCAACGATCTGTGAACCAACAGAGATTCCTGCGAGAAGAAGGCATTATCATTGTTGCAACGATTGCATTTGGTATGGGTATTGATAAACCAACGTGCGTTTTGTCGGGCATCTCAGTCTACCAAAAAGTATAGAAGCATATTACCAAGAAACCGGACGTGCCGGACGTGACGGTCAGCCGGCTAACGCTTGGATGGCCTATGGTATGCAAGATATGGTTTTGCAACGCCAAATGGTGCAAAATTCCGATGCGTCAGAACAATTCAAGGTCACCTCCATTCAAAAACTCAACGCACTGTTGGGTTATTGCGATCTTGCCACTTGTCGTCGCCAAGCTCTGTTGGCTTATTTTGGAGAGTCCCTTGAACAGCCTTGTGGTAACTGTGATAACTGCCTGACGCCGCCTGAAACTTGGGATGGCCTCCAAGCCACTCAAAAAGCACTATCTACCGTGTTTCGCACCGAGCAACGTTTTGGTGCCAGTTACTTAATTAATATTCTTCTGGGTAAATCAGATCAGAGAATTGAACAAAACCAACACCATAAAATATCGACCTTTGGTATCGGTAACGAGCTTAACGCGAAACAATGGCAAGGTGTATTTCGTCAATTGCTGGCGATGAACCTTCTAGAGGTGCATGGCGAGCATGGCAGCCTTCGCTTGACCGAACATTGTCGCCCCTATTTGAAAGGCGAAAAACCAATTCAATTGAGAAAACTTCGTACTTCCAATTCTAAAGCTCGCTCTAGTACCAAATCTCGTCGCTCAGGGCTTTCTAAAGGGGACATGATACAGTTTGAACAACTCAAACAGGTACGAACCTCATTAGCAACAGAACAGCAAGTTCCTGCTTACATCATTTGTAACGACGCAACACTCGAAGCGCTCGCTACTGCAAGGCCTCAACAGCTAGGTGAACTGCATCAAATTTCGGGATTTGGCGAGACCAAAATCAATAAATATGGACAGCGCTTTATTGATGCTATCGAACCCAAAACAGAGCAAGAAATCGTATTAAATGAGACTGAGCTTGAGTCATTAACTCTACTTCAACAAGGGTTAACACCTGAACAGATTGCTTCCGAGCGTAATATTAAGTCGGCAACGGTATTGGCTCATTTGGCCAAGGCCATTGAAATCGATGCCTGCCAACTCGAACAAGTCATTGATCTTAGTGAAACAGAGTTTGACAGCATCGCAACAGCAACAGTAAGTCTAAATACGTTACAGGATTACAAACTCAAGCCACTCTATGAGCACCTTGAACAACGGTACGACTATGCGGTTTTGAAATGCGTCGTAGCAAAAATCTCATCAATCGCAAAAAATTCTGTGAAATAAAAATGAAAAATCAGTTTTCAAGTTTGCCATTCGCTTTACCACTTTAGTCTAATATTCCAATCGACACGGTGAATATATGATCGAATTGTTTCTACATCATCATGTGTAGTCAACAATCCTTAAGATTTTTGTATTGGGAGACTCAGCCCTCCCGAGTTTACTATTACTATCTTTCCCCACCGAGACTCTGCTCTCGGTGTTTTTTTATCTGTCGTTTTTTCTGGCGTGAGTAATGGTAGTTAGGATGTTTGATACTTCCTAACGCAAAAGTCTGATGTGGATTTGATGCTGAGTATCATTGCCCAGCAAGTTCTATATGCAGACAGCAGCAAAGGTTGACGCTATCGCTCGCTGTAAACGATAAGAGTTTTTAAGAATGCCGTGATGTCCAACATAATTAATGGACAGTAATGCTCTACATCCCTTCATGTCTAACATACTCCATATAGCCATCATCCTCACGAAAGTGAGGATCTCATACCACGTGTAGGTAACTAAAAATATTCGATTAAGTCACGTAATTTAACTTTTCAACGCGCTGAGTGAGAGCTCCTTTTCAAGGAGATGACAACAATTCTTAAGGTAATTTAAAACCCGAAAAGGGA
>ASHK01000472.1 GCA_000695745.1 Vibrio madracius
ACAGTGGTGACCGTAAACGGCGCTTTCTCTGACATAGTACCACCGCAAGGATACGTCATTACCGACACTTTAGGTCAAGTCGTGATGGTGTTTGAACCGACAACCAAGGAACAACAGGTCGCACACAGCAAGGGACTGTTGTCCGACCTCAGAAAGCTACTCAAGCTATCTCGAGTAGGTTAGACGTTAAGAGGTGAGTATACCAACGTTGAAGGCATAAGGAGTGGCAATGAGAGTGATAAATTTGGTGAAAGGTGCATTGATACTGACCGTTGTTGTCATTGCCATGGGTGCCTATACTCGCCTTGCGGATGCTGGGTTAGTTGTCCAGACTGGCCGGGTTGTTATGGTCATCTAACGGTGCCTAGCAATAGCGTTGATGTGGCCGTAGCAAATACGCTTTTCCCCGAACGAGCGGTGGAGCCTTATAAAGCATGGCTAGAGATGATACACCGATATTTAGCGGGAACATTAGGTTTCGTTGTGTTCGCGATTACCTATCTAGCATTGAGGAATGAACGGAGTCGACTCGGTGCGGCTTTACCTGTGTTGTTATCTCTAGTGATAGTGTTTCAAGCGGCTTTAGGGATGTGGACGGTAACACTTAAACTGATGCCTATTGTGGTTATGGGCATCTACTAGGTGGCTTTACTATGTTTTCTTTGCTGTTTTTCACCTATCTAAAACTGCGCCCGAATACAATAGCAACGCGATGGACCAAGGAAACAACATCCCAACAAGAACGAAGCACTGCCTTTGAGCCAAAAGTGGTGAAACCTAAAACAGTGACTACTGAGCCAAGGATAATCGGTACTCGACTCAAGCTATTGGCTGGCTTGGCGCTAATGGCCACCATTTTTCAGATAATACTCGGCGGTTGGGTATCCTCAAATTACGCTGCTGTGGTGTGTACTGCTTTACCTATTTGTGAAGGTGAGTGGGGCCGTTATCTCGATTTTAAGACCGCTTTCACTCCGGTGCATTTTGGCTTTGATAATTACGAATTTGGTGTGCTCGATTATGCTGCGCGGATGACCATTCATGTCAGTCATCGTTTTGGTGCCATAGTGGTGACGCTGCTCGTTGGGGTATTAGGGCTAAGCTTACTAAAACATCGGCAATCTGCTTTACGTAAGGTCGGCGTTCTATTATTGGGGTTATTAGTCATTCAACTTGTGCTGGGAGTGAGTAATGTGGTGTTCCACTTACCTTTGCTAGTTGCGGTTATGCATAATCTCGGCGCTGCGATGCTGCTACTAAGCCTAATTCAAACTAACTACATTATTTGGAACATACGATACCCTCAAGCGGAAAAACCGACACTCATTATTATTGAATCGAAGATCCCTACTGGGAGGCTGAAAGCATCAGGAGACAAGGAGAGCTCTCTATGAACAAAGTGACAATAGCGCTAGCAAGTCGTGTGGGTTCCCATGTAAGGCCTAGGAATAATTGGCGTGTGTATTTAACCCTGACGAAACCAAAGTGGTCGCATTAATGATCTTAACGGCATTGGTAGGGATGTGTTTAGCTGTACCGAGCGCGCTACCTGTGCAAGCCACGGTGCTGGGGCTTCTAGGGATTGCATTAATGGCCGGCTCTGCGGCAGCTTTCAATCATCTAATAGACCGTCGAATTGATGCAGTTATGGCGAGAACCCATAAACGTCCGTTGCCATCAGGAGAGTTGAGTGTCGGTAAAGTTTTTACCTTTGCCCTAAGTCTTGGCATCTTGGGTTTTGTAATATTAGCTTTGGGGGTGAATTGGCTAACCGCTTGGCTAACGTTCGCAAGCTTGCTTGGCTATGCTGTGGTCTACACCTTATACCTAAAGCGAGCGACGCCTCAGAACATTGTTATCGCAGGTATTGCAGGCGCTATGCCACCGTTGTTGGGGTGGACAGCGGTGACAGGGGAGCTGCATGCCAATGCCTGGCTACTTGTTATGATCATTTTCATCTGGACCCCACCTCATTTTTGGGCGTTAGCGATTCACAGAAAAGAAGACTACGCGAAAGCGGATATTCCTATGCTTCCGGTGACCCATGGGATTGAATATACTAAAACGTCTATTTTGCTCTATACCATTTTATTAGCGCTAGTATGCTTGCTGCCTGCTTTAGTCGGAATGACAGGACTAGTCTATTTAGCAGGCTCAACATTATTGAGTGCGGGTTTTATCTATTATGCGTGGAAACTCAAATATTTTGCCTCCGATAAGACCGCAATGGACACGTTTAAATTCTCTATTATCCATTTAATGCTTTTATTTTTAGTGCTGCTGGTGGATCATTATCTTCCTATTTGATGG
>ASHK01000473.1 GCA_000695745.1 Vibrio madracius
TAGTAGCAGGTATCGGTATGGTACTGAGCTTAGTTATGCAATTAACTATGGCACCATCGTGGTTAGGTGACATCGGTAATGTACCAGCAGCAGCTCGTGCAAAAGCGCTAAACAACTCAAAGACCAAAGCACCATTAACCAAAGAAGAGATCGACCGTCTTAAAGTGATTCTTATCATGGGTCTGTTTGTTATCGTTTTCTGGGCTGGTTTTGAGCAAGCCGGTGGCCTAATGAACATCTACACACAGCAATATACCGACCGTATGATTGGCGACTTTGAAGTGCCAGCAGCTTGGTTCCAGTCACTAAACCCATTCTTCATTATTACTCTAGCGCCTGTTCTTGCAGCGGTCTGGGTGAAACTTGGTAAGCGTGAGCCTAATTCTCCGGTTAAATTTGCTCTAGCACTGTTCTTCTTAGCACTTGGCTTCCTTTGTATGGTTGGTGCTGTTATGGAACAAGGTGGGGACACTGCAGTTAAAACATCAATGCTTTGGTTAGTCGGCGCATTCTTCTTCCACACAATTAGGTGAGCTTTGCTTGTCTCCAATCGGGCTATCACTAGTAACAAAATTAGCACCACTTCGCCTTGCATCACTAATGATGGGTGCATGGTTCGGTTTCAATTGCGATTGCAAACTATGTTGCTGGCATGATCGGTTCACACGTTGGCGAGCTAGGCGCAATGGCAATCTTTGGCGGTATTGCTGCAACAGCGGTTATCTGTGGTGTTATTTTACTAGTCTTCTCAAATACACTCGTTAAGTGGATGCACGGTGCTGAGTCTAATGGCATTAGTACTGCTCAACAAATCGAAGAACAACAAAGTCAGGTAGCTTAGTAGACAGACTAAGCTAAGAATGAAAAAGGGTCAGACATCGCAATGTCTGACCCTTTTTTTTGAATCTTCAAACGTTAAGCTGACTGAACCAACTCAACCATCATCTCAATATGCTCCTGCGAATCGTTCAAGCAGCGAATGTAGCGATAACTTTCTCCACCGGCTTCGAGGAATGTCTCCTTCGCTTCAACCGCAATTTCCTCTAACGTTTCCAAACAATCCACCGAGAAAGCTGGAGTAATGATATCAAGCGACTTAATACCTTTGTTCGGCATCTGTTTCAATGTTTGTTCGGTGTACGGTTGTAACCACTCTTCACGACCAAAAATAGACTGATAACTCATTCCGATTTGTGATTCATCCAGTCCCAATTCCTGACCTAGAAGCCTAGTCGTCTCCTCACAGTGTTGAGGGTAAACATCACCATTGTCAGCGTAGCGTTTCGGAATACCATGATATGAGCACAGTAAATAATCTGCTCGTCCATGCTGCTCCCAATGTGCTCGGACCGAATTAGCGAGGGCTTTGATATAGCGGGCATTGTCGTGATAATCACGTACCAGCGATAGGCTAGGAAGTGTTGAAATAGCTTTACAAGCTTTAGCTATACCATCAAACGCCGCAGCAGTAGTCGTCCCAGAATACTGCGGATAAAGTGGCAATACGACAACTTTATCCACGCCTTGGTCGAGTAATCTTGATAGACCGTCTTTAAGCGACGGATTACCATAGCTCATCCCTAGCTCAACGGGCATGCCCAAAGCCTGAGCTAGTTTATCGGCTTGTTGGCGAGAATACACCATCAAAGGTGAGCCCTGCTCCATCCAAACGGATTGATACAGTTTAGCGACCTTAGGAGAACGGATAGGCAAGATGACGCCATGTAAAATAGGACACCATAGCCAACGATTCATATCCACAACGCGGTGATCGTGCAAGAATTCTTGTAGAAACGCTTTCACTCCCTTTGCTGTAGGTTCATCAGGTGTTCCTAAATTTACCAGCAAAACTCCTGTTTTTTGTGAACCGCTCATAGACTTCCTTTTAGTTGTTATTTGATTTCTAAACGAATTATATACTCTTGATGGCGATCCATGGA
>ASHK01000474.1 GCA_000695745.1 Vibrio madracius
GTGAAGATAAAGACGTCACATACTATGTATTTAAAGCGTTGACCCAAACCGAGCAGTATTGGTTAGATGCCCGCGGCGTGCAAAAACGTATGCCTGGGCGGGAGTATCACTTCAAGTACAATCGTCGCCATCAGCCGCCAAGTTGGGTGTCTGAACAAGTGTTTTACCAAATCTTCCCTGAACGCTTTTGTAATGGCGATCCAGATTTAGTCGTGGAAACGGGTGAATATCAATATCCGTCGCGCAACAGACAGTCTGTGAAAAAACAGTGGGGTGACAGTGTTGGTGATCACGGGGATACCGGTGCGGTAGAGTTTTTCGGTGGTGACCTTGCCGGTATTGAAAGTAAACTCGATTATCTACAAGACTTAGGTATTACGACACTTTATTTGAACCCAATATTTACCTCTTATTCCAACCACAAATACGATACGGTTGATTATTACTCTATTGACCCGAAATTTGGCACCAATGAGCAGTTTGCACAATTGACGGAAAAACTGCATCAACGAGGCCTAAAAGTAGTGCTAGATGCGGTACTAAACCACACGTCGATTTCCCATTCATGGTTCGATATCCTTGGTCAGGGTAATGGTGCTTATACATCACAAAACAGCCCGTATCGTGATTATTACTTCTTTGAAGGCAACTCAAATCAGTACGTCGGGTGGAAAGGGATCGATACCTTACCGGTATTGAATTTCCATAATCAAGAAGTACGCAACCAGATTTATTTGGATGAGAACTCCGTCATCAAACATTGGCTCAAGCTCCTTACAATATTGATGGCTGGCGGTTTGATGTCATTCACATGTTAGGTGAAGGTGAAGGGGCGACCAACAATGCCCATTATGTAAAAGCATTTCGTGATGCCATGAAAGCGGTGAACCCAGATTCTTACATGCTTGGTGAACATTTCTTTGAAGCGACGCAGTGGCTTCAAGGAGACCAAGAAGACGGTGCAATGAATTATTATGGCTTTGCTCATCCCATCAGGGCGCTGTTAGCGGGTAAGGATATTCAGTTTGACCCTATTAATATTGATTGTCGTGAATTTCTACAATGGCTTCAGGAAGCGAGTGCCAAGGTACCTTGGAGCAATCAATTAGCGCAGTTAAACCAGTTAGATAGCCACGATACAGAGCGTTTTATTACCACGTTACAAGGGAACAAGGCGAAGTTTGCTATCGCGAATCTGATGTTGATGTCTTATGTTGGCTCGCCATGTCTGTATTATGGCGCAGAGATCGCGTTGCAAGGTTCTCACGATCCTGATAACCGACGCTGTTTTCCATGGGACCAACTGAAATCTAATGAGTGGCTGCCTTTCTTTAAACAGATAATAGCCATTCGCAAAGCATCCAGCGCCCTTCAAAAGGGAGTTTCATGCCATTGCATGTTACCGAGTCTTGTTTGGTATTTGCTCGTCAGTTAGGCGATGAAGTGGTGCTTAGTGGATTTAATCTGGGGATGCAGTCGGCAACGGTTGACCTTCCTATCTGGAAGTTGGGCATAGAAAACGCTGAATTTCGTTGCCCAATGAGTCAGCAAATACTATCTGCTGCTCAAGGTGTGCTCGCCGTCACCATAGAAAGCGAGCAGTCTTTATTGCTGGTGAATTAAACTCAGCGCTCTACCGTGGCAAGGTCTCAAGCACGTTGTCGCGGTAGTATTGGATATGTTCAACGATTGGCGCAGCTTTGTTGAACGTGCGGATTTCTCGGAACAGGTCATTAGCTTGAGGATACTGCTGCCGAAGATACGAAAACCACTGCTTTACTCGATTAGGGTAGTACAGCCCTTTGTCGCCTTTGATTTCATAGGTCGAGTAAACTAACAACAGCTCGACGACGTCGTGCCATGGCATGACCGTATGGTTGTGTTTGACCACGTTTCCGAGATTGGGGACATTAAAAGCACCGCGACATACCATAAGCGAATCAACTCCCGTTGTGTCAATACAACGTTGGCCGTCTTCAAAGTTCCAAATCTCGCCGTTGGCAATTAATGGCAGTGATGTTCTCTTGCGTATTTCATTGATGTATTCCCACTTAATCTCACTCGCCTTATAACCGCCACTTTTGGTTCTCGCATGGACGGTAAGTTCGTTTGCCCCTGCCGTCTCAATCGCACTTACGATTTCAAAACAGTCGTCGGGATTGTCCCAGCCTAAGCGGATTTTTGCGGACACTGGTATTGAACCATCAACGGCATCGCGACACGCTTTGACAACATTATGAATGAGCTCAGGATGTTGTAATAACGCTGCGCCGCCTTTGCTTTTATTCACTAATCTCGCCGGGCAGCCAAAATTAAGGTCGATACCTTTAGCACCAAGGCTAGCCGCTCGTACGGCGTTCTCCGCCATCCAGTGAGGATCTTGACCCAACAGTTGGATGTGAACGGGCGTCCCTGACTTGGTCATGGAGCCTTGCGCTAATTCAGGACAAAGTCGATAGAAGACGTGGTCGGGAAGGGTTTGGTCAACTACGCGAACAAACTCAGTCACGCAGAGATCGTAGTCATTGATCTCTGTGAGAATTTCTCGCATAAGGTGATCTAAAACGCCCTCCATTGGGCCCAAACGACGCGCATACCAGTACTCACTATATTCAGGGAGCGAGGATTCTACCTGTTCTAGGATAAAGAATCGACCATTGAGTTCGGCGACATAGCCAAATATACTTGCGGAAATTTTGAAAACGAAAGACTGACGTATGAAATTCATTGAGCTTCCTGCTGAATGGGCAGCGAATCTGGCGCATTTTTGGAAGGTGCCATTTTGGCGGCGAATTTTGCTGTCGAACCATTGAAACCGGAAAGTTGGTTAACTTATGCAATCGCTGACTATACTCCAGCCCAAGAATCTTGGGTTGTCGAACACTTAAATGCGCAATATGCGTTATTAAAATCGGCGCAATATCATTTAACCTCAATGCTCACGGGCGATGAAGAGCAATTAGCAGACGTTGCTGAAGGCTTCATGACGATTTGGCCTATTGTTGAACAACAGTGGGTAAATAAACACTTTTCAGATGGTACGCAGCGCATGCTGCAAGCGCTACTAACGACGTTTATGCTTGCCATTGATGAAGAGCAAACACATAACGAAATGCGCCAAGCTGGCTACGACCAGCTACCTCAACTGAGTGAATTTTTACCTCAGCTAGATTCGATGATCCACGAAGTTGGCGCGGCAGCGGATGAGATGATGATTGGTCATCAATCCCAAACGGTGAATCCATTTAAAAATGTGGGCCGCAACGATCCGTGCCCTTGTGGAAGTGGTAACAAGTTCAAGAAGTGCTGTGGTCAGTAAACGGTACATTAAATAAGAAACAAAGCCTCCAACGTGAGGCTTTGTTTTTTTGGGCGTCGTTAAAGGCCATGACCTCGGGATTTTGGTAGCTTAGCGCTTTGGGCAACAATAATAATCGCGAGCGCCACTAGATTGCCTGCGAAGATAATCACAAGCCACTGTGGCATAGATAACGTTAAGAACTGCCAAACCACTTTTGCACAGTCACCGTAAGCTTCAAATAACGAGGTGCCCATTCGTTAAGCGGAGCCCAACTTGGGAAGTTGACAAACAAGTCACAGGTTTTAAAAGGCGATGGATTAAATTGATAATCGACATGCTCAAGGGCTAATGTGAGTCCCTTCGTTGCTGAAGCACCCCAAGCGCCTAATCCAATCCAGCGCATAACCGTATTTTTTGGATTGATCATACCAATCAGCGCTGCACCAGTGATTCCGAACATAGCGACACGTTCGTAGATACACATTACACATGGGGCAAGTTGCATGACGTGTTGGAAAAATAGCGCGCAAAGCTCAAAGAAAAGGGTGCAGATAAAAAGCAAACCCCACGACAAACGTGTTTTTGAAAATGCTTTGATGTTGGAAAGAACCGTCACAGATACGTCCTTGTTGAAATAAAAAAGCTCTGAATACTCAGAGCTTTTTAACGCGGATTAGTTTCACAATCAACTAAAAATTAGTGTCCAGATGAGACACTTGCCTCAATTACCTTGCCTGTGGCTTCAGTAATCCAACCTAAATCGTAGAACATGGTTGTCATTGGCTCTAATAGATAGACAATGCCAAACAGACCAACGAGAGCAAGAACGATGGTATAAGGAAGAGCCATGATGACCATCTTACCGTAAGAAAGGCGAATCAGCGGCGCCAATGCAGAGGTAAGTAGGAACAAGAATGCGGCCTGTCCGTTTGGTGTCGCAACTGAAGGTAGGTTAGTACCCGTATTGATAGCGACTGCTAATAAATCGAACTGTGTGCGATCAATAACGCCTTCAACCAGAGCGGTCTTAACTTCATTAATGTATACCGTACCGACGAATACGTTATCTGACACCATAGACAGTAGCCCGTTAGCGACATAGAACAAGGCTAGCTGAGTACCTTTATCCTCAATATGCAGCACGGCATCGATGATTGGCTTAAACAAACCTGGTCGATAATCACAGCCACGATTGCGAAGAATACTGCAAGTAGAGCGGTAAAAGGCAGTGCTTCTTCAAACGCTTTACCCATCGAGTGCTCTTCAATAACACCGGTAAATGCTGTTGCCAGAATAATAACTGAAAGACCAATAAGTCCAACGGCTGCCAAGTGCATGGCAAGAGCTACGATTAGCCATACCGCAATAGCGCCTTGAATCCATAGTTTTGCAACGTCTTGATTAGTACGAGTTTTACGTTCTTCACGGTCAAAGTCGACTAGGATCTGACGAACGTTTTCTGGTAGCTTCGCGCCGTAACCGAAGACTTTGAACTTCTCAACAAGTGCACAAGTAATCAGGCCACAAATGAACACAGGGCTGTCACTGGCAGCATGCGTATAATGAACTCACCAAATAGCCAGCCAGCTTGGTCGGCAATGATAAGGTTTTGTGGCTCACCCACCATGGTCATTACACCACCCAGAGCGGTACCAACACCTGCGTGCATTAGTAGCGAACGTAGGAACGCGCGATAATCTTCCAAGTCGTCACGAGTTAATTCAGAAAGATCTTCATCTTGGGTGTGATCATGAGATGAGCTGCTTGGTTGGCCTGATGCCACTTTGTGATAGATAGAGTAGAAACCGACAGCAACGCTGATGACAACAGCAATAACAGTAAGCGCATCTAGAAACGCAGAAAGAAACGCAGCCGCGAAACAGAAGGCAAGCGACAACATAGTTTTAGAGCGGATACCGAGCAGTATTTTAGTAAAGATGAACAGCAGCAGCTGCTTCATGAAGTAAATACCGGCGACCATAAACACAAGAAGTAGTAGCACTTCAATGTTGTTGACGATTTCGTGTTTCACCATACCAGGGCTGGTCATTCCAATCGCAACCGCTTCGATTGCAAGTAGACCACCAGGTTGTAACGGGTAGCATTTTAGCGCCATAGCAAGCGTGAAAATGAACTCAATGACCAACAACCAACCTGCGGTAAACGGATCAATGAAGAAGAAAACGATAGGGTTGATAATTAGGAAAGCGATGATCGCTACTTTATACCAATCGGGTGCTTTACCAAGAAAGTTCTTGATAAAAGCATTTCCTAAAGACATCGGCATAGTAATACTCTTATGTTGTTATTAATCGACAAATGCAAGGGTACGAGAGTATTTGAGAGGGCTTCCAAACAATATCTAAACTTAAAAAACTTAGTAAACGAACAATGCTTTCACGGAGTGGAGACCATTGTTCACTTGCCAAGTCCCTCAGTTGCTGAGCACTCCTTGCTTCGCCCGAAACTCTACTCTTCGGTAAGATTTAGTCAACAAAAATAATAAATTCAGATTAGTAAACTTCTACTTTTTGTTAAAAACGCGATCTATACGTAATAAGCAAAACATAGACATGCGCAATAGTTGCGTTTTTGGGCTCTAGGTGGCTGACCACTTAAAACATGACTCATGGATAATATTCGAAACATAGTAGCTAAAAAAGTATGTTTTTCTGCATGATTTGCCATTAATGTTCGATAAAAACGTATTGATTAGCTTTGTCTATAGTAGCTCGAATAACCATAATCCATAAGGGGTTTGAGGTTAATAGAACATTAATAAATATGTAATACTTATGCCTCATACCTATAAATGGTTATGGTCAGTGAATTGTTAAAATGGAGTATTTGCTCTATAAGGTTATTGTTACAGATATAAGTAGTGTAGGTTTACCAAAATCTCGAAGTAGTGGTATGATGAGTTTTATACACGAATAAATAAAATGATTGGATACACC
>ASHK01000475.1 GCA_000695745.1 Vibrio madracius
CTGCGTGGTCTGCATCTTTGATGATGCTGTACTTGAGAAAATCAAAGCCAAGGGCGTGAATTTTGCCTACGTAACTTTGCATGTTGGTGCAGGGACTTTCCAACCTGTGCGAGTAGAAAATATCAACGATCATCATATGCATGCGGAATACGTTGAAGTACCGCAAGATGTGGTAGACGCGATCAATGAAACCAAGGCTAACGGTGGTCGAATTATTGCGGTTGGCACCACATCTGTACGTTCTTTGGAAAGTGCGGCGCAAGATGCTCTGAAAAATGGAACAGAGCTAGTTCCGTTTTTTGGTGACACGGAAATCTTTATCTTCCCGGGATACGAGTATCAGCTAGTAGATTGCTTGGTGACCAACTTCCATCTGCCTGAATCGACACTCATCATGCTCGTTAGTGCGTTTGCAGGCTACGACAATGTAATGAGTGCATACCAACATGCTGTAGATCAGAAATATCGTTTCTTTAGCTATGGTGATGCGATGTTCATCACTAAAAAGACCGCTTAAGCTTTTTATTTCACTCAAGGAGCCAGTGAAATACGGTAAGGATTACCAACCTCACTAGCTAGATGGCTAGTGCATTCAAGTGCGACAAGCTACGCTTGTTAGTGCGTTTTAAGATTGAGTCAGACTGTGTCTCTGGCAATGTGGAGGCTTCGTGAAATTACAATACGAACTAAAAAAGAAAAATGGTCACGCTCGTCGTGGTCAATTGACGTTTGAACGTGGGACGGTACAAACACCTGCGTTTATGCCTGTTGGTACTTACGGTACTGTGAAAGGTATGACACCAGAAGAAGTTAAAGGCACTGGCGCTGAAATTCTTCTAGGTAACACGTTCCACCTATGGTTGCGCCCAGGCCAAGAAGTCATGAAGATGCACGGCGATTTGCATGACTTCATGAACTGGCAAGGTCCAATTCTTACCGATTCAGGCGGCTTTCAAGTATTCAGTCTTGGGGACATTCGCAAAATCACTGAAGAGGGTGTGCATTTCCGTAACCAGTAAACGGTGACAAGATTTTCATGGATGCTGAAAAATCGATGGAAATTCAGAAAGATCTTGGCTCTGATATCGTGATGATTTTTGACGAATGTACGCCATACCCAGCAACACATGCGGAAGCGAAAAAGTCGATGGAAATGTCATTGCGTTGGGCACAGCGTTCACGCGACCATTTCGACAAGCTAGAGAACCCTAACTCGCTGTTTGGTATCGTTCAAGGTAGCGTGTACGAAGATCTGCGTGATGTGTCCGTGGAAGGTCTAACGAACATTGGCTTCGACGGTTATGCGGTTGGTGGTCTTGCTGTTGGTGAGCCAAAAGAAGACATGCACCGAGTACTAGAGCATACAACACCTAAACTTCCTGAAGATAAGCCTCGTTACCTAATGGGTGTGGGTAAGCCTGAAGATTTAGTTGAAGGTGTTCGTCGTGGTATCGATATGTTTGACTGCGTAATGCCGACACGAAACGCACGTAATGGACACCTATTTGTGACCGGTGGCATTGTTAAGATCCGTAATGCAACGAACAAAACAGATACAGGTCCATTGGATGAACATTGTGATTGTTACACCTGTAAGAATTACTCTAAAGCGTATTTGCACCACTTAGACCGCTGTAATGAAATCTTGGGTGCTCGCTTAAACACGATTCACAACTTACGCTACTACCAACGTCTAATGGAAAGCATCCGCACAGCAATTGATGAAGACCGTTTTGATGCGTTTGTAGAAGAGTTTTACGCGCGACGCAATCGCGAAGTGCCGCCGCTAGATATGAAATAGTTGGCTAAATAAACGGCTATCCCTGCAATTGGTAACAAATCCTAGCTATCGGTCACATTTTTTGTGTGTTTAAGTCGCTAAGAAACATTGAGTTACCTTTTGCTTCTTGAAAAGATAGGGGGATAGCCCAATTTTGGATATGTATTTACATTAAAGAGGATGTTTTCCGATGAGTTTGATTTCTGCAGCTCACGCAGCTGAAGCGGCACCACAAGGTGGCGGTTTTGAAATGCTAATTATGCTTGGCATGTTTGCGGTAATTTTCTACTTCATGATTTACCGCCCACAAGCGAAGCGTGCTAAAGAGCATAAAAACCTAATGGCTTCTATGGGTAAGGGTGATGAAGTCCTAACTAATGGCGGTTTGATTGGTAAGATCACTAAAATCGCTGAAGACAACGACTACATTGCAATCGCACTAAACGACAACAATGAAGTAGTTATCAAGAAAGACTTCGTTACTGCAGTGCTACCAAAAGGTACGCTGAAGTCTCTATAAAAACAGCTAAAGGATCCTCGCTGTGCTAAACCGTTATCCTTTGTGGAAGTATCTTATGGTGTTGTTTGCCATTGGCATTGCAGCTTTGTATGCACTTCCCAATCTATACGGTGAAGATCCGGCTATTCAAATTACAGGGGCGCGTGGCGCCTCTGTTGATATGTCGACGCTGGATACTGTCACCAAAGCTCTTGATAAAGAGCAACTTTCTCTTAAGTCCATTGCTTTAGAAAATGGCTCCATTCTTGTTCGTTTTAATGATACTGACACTCAAATCAGTGCGCGCGATGTTATCAGTCAAGCTCTAGGCGAAAATTCTATTGTTGCATTGAACCTCGCACCAGCGACACCAAACTGGTTAGAGTCTATTGGTGCAAACCCAATGAAACTGGGCTTAGACCTGCGTGGCGGTGTTCACTTCTTAATGGAAGTGGATATGGATGCCGCAATGGAAAAGCTGGTGGGTCAACAAGAAGAAGCATTCCGCAGTGAACTTCGTGAAGATCGCATTCGATACCGCTCTATTCGCCCGTCGGGCAAAGATGGCGTAGAAGTATTGCTACGTGACGCTGAACAGCTTGCTGAAGCGAAAGCAGTACTGACAACGAAACACCCAGACATGGATTTCTTTGATTCTGACTCTAATGGTCGATTTGCACTTGTGGCTCGTTTTAAAGAAACCCGTCTGCAAGAGATTCGTAATTACGCTGTTGAGCAGAATATCACCATTTTACGTAACCGTGTAAATGAACTGGGTGTGGCTGAACCTTTGGTTCAACGTCAGGGCGCTAGCCGTATCGTTGTAGAACTTCCTGGTGTACAAGACACCGCTCGAGCGAAAGAGATTCTTGGTGCAACTGCGACGCTAGAGTTCCGTGAAGTTGACAGTTCTGCTGATCTGGCTGCTGCTGCAAATGGCCGCGCACCAGCGGGCAGTGAAATCAAGGAAGACCGAGATGGTCGCCCTGTTGTGCTTAAGAAACGCGTTATTTTAGGTGGTGCGAGCATTACCGATGCAAGCTCAAGTGCCGATGAGTACGGTCGTCCACAAGTTAACATCTCGCTAGACAGCGAAAGGTGGTAACAAAATGGCGGCGTTCTCTCGTCAAAACATTGGTAAGCTGATGGCGACGGTTTTCGCTGAGTATAAAGACAGTGGCAAACGTACTCCAGAAGGCAAAGTCATCCTTGATAAATATGAAGAGGTTATTAACCAAGCCACGATTCAATCGGCGCTTGGTCGCAACTTCCGAATTACAGGTATTGACTCTGCTGCTGAAGCACACAACTTAGCACTGTTGCTGCGTGCCGGTGCACTGATCGCTCCAATCTCTATTGTTGAAGAGCGTACGATCGGTCCATCAATGGGTCAGCAAAATATCGATATGGGTATCAAGGCATGTATCACTGGTATGATCGCCGTTATGATCTTTACACTGGTTTACTATCGCCGATTTGGTCTGTTCGCCAATATGGCATTGATGGCTAACATTGTGCTGATTGTCGGTATTATGTCTATGATTCCAGGTGCCACGATGACCCTACCGGGCATTGCCGGTATTGTATTGACAGTCGGTATGGCAGTTGATGCTAACGTATTGATATTCGAGCGTATACGTGAAGAGCTTCAAGAGGGGCGCAACCCTCAACAAGCGATTCACCAAGGGTATGCGAACGCATTTAGTACGATCGCTGATGCAAACATTACGACGTTAATTACCGCCATCATTCTATTTGCAGTAGGTACAGGGGCTATCAAAGGCTTCGCAGTTACACTGTCGATAGGCATTATCACTTCTATGTTTACCGCCATCATTGGTACACGATGCCTCGTGAACCTAGTTTACGGTGGTAAGCGTATTAACAAG